>JBIKXN010000262.1:0-5574 GCA_044355765.1 Alphaproteobacteria bacterium | reverse complement strand
GCGAACCAGAGGCGGACATACTCGTCCGCGAAGTTGATCACGTCGACGTTCGTGCGCGCCGCCCAGGCCACTGGCTGCTGGTGCAGCGGCAGGTAGACGACGTCGTCGCGCGTGATCTTCAGCGCCTCGGTCAGCATGGCGCGCCGCCTGGTCTCGTCGAGTTCGGTCGCCGCCGCGGCGGCGAGGGCGTCGATGCGCGGATCGGCATAGCCGTTCGGGTTGTTGCCGCCGAAGCCGTCCTTGCGCGACGCCAGCAGCGCGGAGAGCACCGAGAACCCGTCCATCGGCGGCAGCGTGGCCCACCCGAGCATGTAGATGTCGGTCTCGCCCTTGTCGACCTTGGGGAAGTAGGTGGTCTTGCTCTCGATGGCGAGCTCGGCGGTCACGCCGACGCGGCCCCACATCGCGGCGACGGCGATGCAGGTCTGTTCGTCGTTGATGTAGCGGTCGTTGGGACAGGACAGCCGCGTCTTGAAGCCGTTGGGATAGCCGGCCTCCGCGAGCAGCCGCTTCGCGCGCTCGGGATCGAAGGCATAGGGCTGGTCGAGGGTGGCTGCGTAGCCGGGCACGGGCGGCGCCACCATGACGCCGACATTGCGCGACTTGCCGCGCATCACGCGGCGCTGGATCGTGTCGAGGTCGATGGCATGCGCGAGCGCCTGGCGGACCTTGATCTCCTTGAGCGGGTTCTTCTGGCCCGGCGCCACCTGCAGCGAATCCCGCCAGTTGAAGCCGAAGAAGATCACCCGCAGCGAGGGCTCCTCGATGACCTTCAGCCCCGGGGCGCCGGCGATGCGCTGCAGGTCCTGCAGCGGCGCGGGCACGATCAGGTCGAGCTCGCCCGAGAGCAGGGCGGCGACGCGCGTCGCGTCCGACCTGATCGGCCGGAATTCGATGCGCGTCAGGTTGTGCTCGGGCTTGCGGTCCCACCAGTCGGGATTGACCGTCATCACCAGTCGCGAATCGGCGACGTAGGAGTCGAGCTTGAACGGGCCGGTGCCGTTGGCGTTGGTCGAGGCGAATGTCGTCACGCCGGTCGTGATGTTGCCCGGCTTGGTCGCATTGTTCGCTTCCAGCCACTCCTTGTCCATGATGTAGATGCCGGTGAGGTCGTTCAGCAGCAGCGGATAGGGACCGCGCAGGACGAAATCCACGGTCAGTGCGTCGACCTTCTCGGCGCGCAGGACGGTCGCGAGATTGCCGCGCGCGCGGGCCGCGGGATCGAGCAGACGCGTGATCGAGGCGACCACGTCGTCGGCGTCGAAGGCGTTGCCGTTGTGGAACTTGACGCCGGCGCGCAGCTTGAAGCGCCAGCGCGTCGGTTCGACCACCTGCCACGACTCGGCCAGCGCCGGTTCGATCGCCAGATTCTTGTCGCGGCGGACCAGCGGGTCGTAGATGTGGTGCAGCACGTTCGCCGTGAAGCTTTCGGTATGCGCATAGGGATCGAGCGTGGCGATGTCGCCCTGGAACGACCAGCGCAGCGTCCTGGCGTCGGCCTGCCCGGCGAGCGCGGCGGCGAGGAAGGCGCCGGCGCAGGCACCGGCGAGCAGCAAACGGTTCATTGAAATCCCCCTGTCTTCGGACGACCCGAAAGAGCGCAAATCGAACATGGTCCCGGCGCTCTTGTCATGACAAATTCGCGCCGATCGCCTCTCAGCCCCGGCGGAGTCCCGACGCGCATGCGCCTGTCCGATTTCAAGGTCCTGACCTTCGACTGCTACGGCACGCTGATCGACTGGGAAAGCGGCATGGCGGCGGCACTCGCGCCGATCGCCGCGCGCGCCCCGGCGCCGCTGTCGCGCGACGCGATCCTCGAGGCCCATGCGCGCGCCGAATCGGCGCAGCAGCGCTACACGCCGGCGATGCCGTACCGCGAACTCCTGGCGGTCGTCTGCAAGCGGCTGGCCGAGGAATGGCGCGCGCCCGTGACCTGGGACGAATGCCTCGCCTATGGGCGTTCGGTCGCCGACTGGCCGGCCTTCCCTGACACCGCCGAGGCGCTTGGCTATCTCAAGCGCCATTTCGCGCTCGTCATCCTGTCGAATGTCGACAATGCGAGTTTCGCGCACAGCAACCGCAAGCTGGGCGTGGCCTTCGACGCGGTCTTCGTCGCCGAGGACATCGGCTCGTACAAGCCGTCGCCGCGCAATTTCGACTACATGCTGGATATGCTGGCGCGCCGCGGCATCGCGCCGGGCCACGTCCTGCACGTCGCGGAGAGCCTGTTCCACGACCATGGTCCGGCCAACACGGCCGGGCTGCGTTCGGCCTGGATCCACCGCCGCCACGCAGCGGGCGGATTCGGTGCGACGATGGATCCCGGCACCGTGCCGCGCTACGATTTCCGCTTCGAGAGCATGGCGGCCCTGGTCGCGGCGCACCGCGCCGAGCGGAGCGGCTGAACCCAAGCGGAGGGATCCCGATGTCCGAACTCGTCTGGAAGTCGATCGTCATCGGCATCGGCGGTACCGCCGCGATGGATGTCTGGGCGATCGTGCTCGCCCGCGTCTTCGGCATCCCGCGTCCGAACTGGGGCCTCGCCGGTCGCTGGTTCTGCAACGTTGCGCAGGGCCGGGTCTTCCACGACGACATCGCCAAGGCGGCCCCCTGGTCCAACGAACTCGCCATCGGCTGGATCGGCCACTACGCCGTGGGCATCCTCTATGCCGGCATCCTGCTGATCGCCGCGGGACCGGGCTGGGCCGCGGCGCCGACCTTCCTGCCGGCCTGGATCCTGGGGATGGTCACGATCGGGGCGGGGTGGTTCCTGATGCAGCCCGGCATGGGCGCGGGCTGGGCGGCATCCAAGCGTCCCAACCCGATGCAGGTTCGTTTCCTCAACGTCGTCGCGCATACGGTCTTCGCCCTTGGACTCTACGGCGCCGCGCTGCTGATCCGGTGAGCCTGCGCTTCCTTCGCTTCGCGATCGTCGGCACGTTCGGCTTCGTGGTCGACGCCGGCGTGCTGGCGTTGCTGCTCGCGAGCGATGTCGCGGGTTTCCATGCCGGACGCTGCGCGTCTTTTCTGGCCGGCGCCAGCTTCACCTGGGCGGTCAATCGCCGCTTCACCTTCGCCGACCGGCCGCCCGGGGACGGACGCGGTGCCGAATGGGCCCGCTATGTCGCGGCGATGGCGGCCGGCGCGGCGCTGAACTACGGCGTCTATGCGCTGGTCCTTCATGTCTTCGGCTATACCGCCGTGATCGCGGTACTCGCGGTCGCCGCCGGCGCGATCGCCGGCCTCGGACTCAATTTCCTCGCCGCCAGCCGCCTGGTCTTCGCCGCGCGGCGGTGACGCCGCGGGTCAGCCCTGGCGTAGCGCGTATATGTCGCCTGAATTGGCGGCGTGCGGCAGTGCGCACAGCCAGGCCTTGAGCTCCGCCGCGTCGACCGGCGCGGCGAATTCGAAACGCTGGCTCTCGCCGAGCGCGGCATCGAATCGATACGTGCCGAGTGCCGCGATCAAGTCGATGCAGGTTTCGGCCACCGCGCGCTGGATGGTGGTGAACTCGAAGGACAGCGTGCAGATAGGCCGTGTCAGGCCGCGCAGCACCTGCGCCTCGAAACCCTCGACATCGATCTTCACGAAGCGCGGTTCGCCGTGGCGGGCGATCAGCCCGTCGAGCGTCGTCACCTCGACCTCGAGACGCGCATCCCATACCTGACCTTCCCAGCCCGCGGCGCCGTCGGCGGCGGCGACGAATTCGGCCGCCGCCGTCGAGACGGTGGGATTGGCGCGGTTGACGAGGAACTCGATCCGTCCTGGCGCGGCGCCTGCCGCCGCGCGCAGCAGCGTCACGCCGGGATCGCGGCCATGCAGCAGGCGCAGCGCGCGGTGGCAGAGCGGCTGCGGCTCCAGCGCCACGACCCGCGCGCCCAGTCGGCGGAAGCTGGCGATCCGGTCGCCGACATGCGCGCCGACATCGAAGGCGAGATCGCCCGCGCCCAGGAACCGGGCATGCAGACGGTCCATGGCCGCATGTCGCGCATCGTCGCCGCGGTAGAGGCGCAGCGAACGGAAGACCCCGGCCAGCGTGGGCGAGACCATCGCTTCAGACCTCGCCGCGCGCGGCGCGGATCTCGGGCGGCGGCGCGAAATCCTCGGGGATCGCGCAGAGCCCGACGCGCCGCATCCAGGCCCCGATGCGCGGATCGGCGGTCGCCACCGCGAGCGGTGCCGCCAGTATCTGGCCGCCGATCAGCGGCAGGCTCCAGGCGAAGAGCGCGGGCGAGACGGCGAACAGCGCCGCGCCGACCGCCAGTCCGAACAGCGTCTCCGGCAGGAACTGCACGAAGCTGGCGCGCCAGGGCATCGCATGCGCGTCCCGGGCCTGGGCGCCCCAGCCGGTCGAGCGGCCGAGCGCGAAGCCGAGGATGAACAGCGTGGTGTGGAAGGTCGAGACTGCCCAGAGCATCAGTCCGAACACTGTCTCGGTCGCGACCCCGGCCAGAAAGCGGGCGCCGCCGCCGTAGCGCCGCAGTTCGCGCGGCGTAAGGGCGACGTCGATCCAGCCCGCCAGCTTCGGGGTCAGCACCATGACCAGGAAAGTCGCGTAGAGCCATGTCGCGGCGGCGATGGGAAAATCGCCTGTGACGCTCGCCGCGTGGGCGACGAAGGGCAGGGCGGCTATGGCCAGCGTCCAGGCCGGGATGCCGGCGAACATGAGGATCGCCCAGAGAAGCTGGAAGCGGCTGGCAGGCAGCAGCCCGGGCAGGCCGAGCAGGCGGACATATTGCAGGTTCCCCTGGCACCAGCGCAGATCCCGCTGCACGAACTGGCCGAGGGTCGGCGGATTGCCCTCGAAGGAGCCGGTCTCCTCGGGCATGACGCGCACCTCGTATCCGGCCTTGCGCATCAGCGCCGCCTCGACCTGGTCATGCGACAGGATCGGGCCGCCGAAGGGCGGCTTCCCGGGCAGCACGGGCAGATGGCACCGGGTGGCGAAGGGCGCGATGCGCACCATCGCGTTGTGGCCCCAGAACGGGCCGCAATCGCCGCTCCACCACGCATAGCCCGGCGTATAGGCGCGCATCGCGGCGCGCATGCCGAACTGGAAGCAGCGCGCGAAGGCGCTTTCGGCGGGCACGGCGCAGATCAGGCTCTGCAGGATGCCGAGCCGCGGATGGGCCTGCATGATCCGCGCCATCGCGAGGATCGTCGGGCCGTCCATCAGGCTATCGGCGTCGAGCACCAGCATCGTCTCGTAGCCGTCGCCCCAGCGCGCGCAGAAATCGCGCAGATTTCCGGCCTTGAAGGCGGCGTTGTCGGTGCGCCGGCGATAGAAGATGCGTGCCGCGTCGGCAGATTCGGCCGCGCGCCAGGCCTCTATCTCCGCCTCTTCGGCTGCCGCGACGGACGCCAGCGAGGTGTCGCTGAGCACGAAATAGTCGAAGCTCGCCCCCGCGCCGGTGGCGTCGACGCTCGCCTTGATCAGCCGCATGCGTCCGATCGTTCGTGCCGCCGACTCGTTACGGATCGTCATCGCCACGGCGACGCGGATGGCGAGCGGCGCGTCGCGCGCGGCGGCGGCCATGTGCGGCGCGATGGCCGCCAGACGGTCGCCGCCCCGGC
>JBIKXN010000261.1:0-5588 GCA_044355765.1 Alphaproteobacteria bacterium | reverse complement strand
GACGTATTCGCGCAGCACCGGGCCGAGCGCGGCACGCCCGTCGCCGCGGCGCGAGAACGGTGTCGGCCCGGATCCCTTCAGCTGGATGTCGCGCAGCCGGCCGGCACGATCGCGGACCTCGCCCAGCAGCAGCGCGCGTCCGTCGCCGAGCTGCGGCACGAAATGACCGAATTGATGCCCGGCATAGGCCATGGCGACCGGCTCGGCCCCGTCGGGCACGCGGTTGCCCGCCGCGATCGCCGCGCCCTCGGGGCCTGCGAACAGCCCGGGATCGATGCCGAGTTCGGCAGCCAGGTCCGCGTTGAAGCGGATCAGCCGTGGCGACGCGACCGGGGTCGGGTCGAGCCGGGCATGGAAACGCGACGGCAGGCGCGCATAGCTGTTCTCGAACCGGATGGGCTGAGGCATGGCGCTCTTCTCTGGGATCACCACCCCATAGATAGCCCGCGCGCGGCGCCGCGCCAGCGAATTCAGCGGCGCGCCAGATGCGCGCGCAGCGCGGAGATGCCGCGGCCGGTCAGCGCGATCCGTCCGGCGTCCATCGCCGCCGCCTGGGACGAGAACTTGGCCACCACGATCGCGTTGTCGCGGTCGACGAAGAGATTCTGGCCGTTGACGCCGAGCCCGAAGAGCAGAGGCGCGCCATCGCCTCGCAGCACGTACCATTTGTCGCGGTAATGCATGGTCTTGCCGGGGAAATACCGGGCGAAGTCCCCCGCCGCCCAGGCCTGCCGGTCGCCGGTGGCGACGATGTCCTCGATCCAGGACGTCGGCACGATCGCATGTCCGTCGCGGCGACCGCCCAGGGCCAGCAGCCAGCCGACGCGCGCCAGATCGCGCGCCGTGGCGCAGAAGCCGCCGGCGCAGCGCGGCGCCCCGAAGCGATCGACGGTGATATGGGCCGGATGCTCGGCACCGATGCGCTGCCACAACAGCCGGCCGACGAGGTCGCAATAGCGTTCGCCGGTGGCGCGCTCGATGATCCAGCCGAGCAGGTCGGTGTTGGGCGAGACGTAGTGGAAGCGGCCGCGATGCGGGCCGTCGCTCGCGACCAGCGTCGAGAAGAAGCTGCGCAGATCGGAGGGCGCCTCGCCCGGATCGAGCGGGTTCCAGCCCTGCGCCTTGCGGTACTGGACGATCGGACCGCTGGTGGCCAGGTAGTCCTCGTCGAACAGGATGCCGGCCCGCATGTCGAGCAGGTCCGCCACGCGCGCGCCGCGATAGGCGGTCTCGGCCAACTCGGGAACGATGTCGGTCACCGCCGCGCCCATGTCGAGGCGCCGCGCGTCGGCGAGCATTGCCGCAAGGACGCCCAGCATCGATTTCGAGACGGACATCAGGATATGCGGCGTGCGGCGGGTCATGCCGTTGGCATAGCGCTCGAACACGATCCGGCCGCGATGGACGACGACGATCGCGTCGGTATCGGTATTCGCGAGGAACGCGTCGAAATCGCCGCCATCGACCCGGACGGCCGAGAGATCGCGCGGCGCCTCCGGCAGATGCCAGATCCGGTCGGGATCGTTGGCGATTTCCGCCGACGGCACGATCTCGCGCACGTGCTGGAACGCCCAGCGGTTGAAGGGCGGCGTGCGCCAGTTGGCCAGGGTCACCTGCCCCGCTTCCGGCGGCGGGAACCCGGTCATCGTCCGATCGGTCTTCATGTCGTTTTCCTTCCGAGGCGCGGCGGATCGACGCACGCGAGCTAATCGGCGATCAGCCGCCAGAGCAGCGGCAGCAGCAAGGCCGTCCCGAGCGCGTTGAGGCCCATCGCCAGGCCGCTGAAGGCGCCGGTGGTCTGGTCCTCCGAGATCGCGCGGGCGGTCCCTATCCCGTGCGCGGCGGTCCCCATCGCGAGACCCCGGGCGCGGCGGTCGCGCACGCCGACCAGATCGAGCACCAGCGGCCCGAGCGCGGCGCCGACGATGCCCGAACAGATGACGATCGCCGCGGTGAGGCCGGGTAGACCGCCGATCGCCTCCGCGACACCCATCGCGACCGGGGTCGTCACCGAACGCGGACCGAGGCTGGCGGTCACCGCAGGCGCGGCGTCGAGTCCGATGGCGATGCCGACGCCGGACAGCGCCGCGAAACAGCCCCCGCACACGATGCTGGCGCTCGCCGCGACGACCGATTGCCTCACCTCCAGCCACTGCCGGTGCAAAGGCACCGCCAGCGCCACGGTGGCCGGCCCGAGCAGGAAATGAACGAACTGGGCGCCGGCGAAATAGGCCGCGTAGTCGACCCCCAGCGCGACCAGTCCGCCCGCCAGGATCAGGACCGCGATCAGCACGGGGTTCGCGGCCGGATGCCAGCGCGCCCGCGCCGCGAGCGCGCTCGCCGCGAGCCAGGCGAGGAGCGTCGCGGTCAGCGCCGCGAGCGGTTCGCGCGCCAGATAGACCCAGATCTCCGCGAGCCCGGACATCTCAGCCGCGCCGCCGCAACAGGCGCTGCGCGAGCAGTCCGGTGAGCCCGACGGTCAGCAACGTTCCCGCCAGCACCGCGACCGCCAGCGGCGCCCAGTCGCGCGCGATCGCCGGCAGGTGCAGGACGACCCCGACGCCGGCCGGCACGAAAAGCAGTCCGAGCGCACGCAGCAGCGCATCGGCCGTCGCGCCGAGATCGACGGGCGCCGCGCCGCCGCGGCGCAGCAATATCGCGAAGAGCAGCGCCATGCCGATGACGGGCCCCGGGACCGGCAGGCCGAAAAGCCGCGCGACGGCCTCGCCGGTCAGTTGGCAGACCAGCAACGCCGCAAGTCCGGCGATCATCGGCGCTGACCCTGGCGGGCGGCGCGGTCAGCGCCGTTCGAAATCGGTCCGCTCATCGATCGGCAATCCCGCGAGAAAACGGCGCAGGCAGTCCAGCCCCATCTCGATCGCGCCCAGCCGCACCCATTCGCGTCCGCCGACGATCCGCGCCTCGCGCGCGACGAGGCCCGCGGGCGACGCGATGGCGATGCGCAGCGTGCCGCCGAACTCCACGCGGTCCGCGCCTTCGTCGAGATCGACCAGCATCGCGAGCCCGATCGTGGCCCGGGCCTGGGCGCGCACGGCCTCGGCCGAGCGTGCCGCGGCCGCTGGCCCGAAATCCGCGAGATCCAGCCCAAGCGCGGCGCCGAGACGAGACGGGGTGCGCGCGACGACGGCCCGGCAGAATACCGCGTCCGCGCCAGGCAGATGCGCGATGCGCGCCGCCATCTGTCCGGCCGAGAACGTCTCGGCCAGCGCCAGGCTGGCGCCGGCCTGCGCCAGACCGGCGACCACGACGCCTTCCAGCGTTGCATCGTCTTCGGCGACGACGAACCCGCCGAGCCGGCGCCGGATCTCGGCCTCGAGCGGCGCCAGCTTGCGGGCGATGTCGGACTCGTCCCGGCCGCGCACGACCAGCTTGGTCTCCAGCTGCGGATAATGGGCGCGGAAGCCCAGCTTGGCGCAGCCGCCCTCGGCCATCGCCTCGATCCCGTCGAGCAGCGTGTCGGCGCGCGCCTCGCCGATGCCGTAGCTGTGGAAGCGCTTGAGGCGGATGATGCCGGGTGCGCCGCTGCGCGCCAGCAGGCGCGGGATGACCTGCTCCTCCAGCATGCGCTTGAGCTCGCGCGGGACGCCGGGCGTGAAGAAGAACCGCGCGCGGCCGATGTCGACCGCGAAGCCGCAGGCCGTGCCGATCGGGTTGTCGAGCATCTCGGCGCCGCGCGGCAGCATCGCCTGCTTGCGGTTGCTGGGCGGCATCGGCCGCTGGCGGCGGACGAAGAAGGCCTCCATCCGTTCCAGCCAGATCTCGTCGAGCGCCAGATCCACGCCCGCCGCCTTGGCGGCGATCTCCTGGGAGAGGTCGTCCACGGTCGGCCCGAGGCCGCCATTGACGACCACCGCATCGGCGCGCGCGCCGGCGCGCTGGAACGCGTCGAGCAGTTGCACGCGGTCGTCGCCGACCGTGGTGCCCCAGATCACGTCCAGCCCGACATCTTCGAGACGCTGGCTGATATGGCTGAAATTCGAGTTGACGATCTTGCCCGTGAGGACCTCGTCGCCCGTGCAGATGATCTCGATGCGCATGTCCGACTCGCCCTGGCCGGGCCTGAGTCTACACCGTCATGCGCCGAGCGGGACCGGCGGCGCGCCGATTTCGCGCCGCAGGCAGGCGACTTCATGGCCGGGGGCCACTTCGACGAGCGGCGGATCCTCGACCCGGCAGCGGTCGATGGCGTGCGGGCAGCGCGTATGGAAACGACAGCCCGAAGGCGGGTTCGCGGGAGACGGCACGTCGCCCTGGAGCACGATCCGCCGGCGCTTGCGCGCCGGATCCGGGATTGGCGCGGCGGAGAGCAGCGCCTCGGTGTAGGGGTGCAGCGGCTGGCGGAACAGCGTGCGCTTGTCGGTGATCTCGACGATCCGGCCCAGATACATCACCGCGATGCGGTGGCTGATATGCCGCATCACCGCCAGGTCGTGCGAGATGAACAGGAACGCGACGCCGTATTCCTCCTGCAGGTCGATCAGCAGGTTCAGGACCTGCGCCTGCACCGAGACGTCCAGCGCCGAGACCGGCTCGTCGGCGACGATGATCTCGGGCTGGACCGCCAGCGCCCGCGCGATCCCCAGGCGCTGGCGCTGGCCACCGGAGAACTCGTGCGGGAACTTGCGCATCGCCTCCGGCCGCAACCCCACCCGCTCGAACAGCCGCGCCACGCGCTGCTCGGTCTCGGCGCCGCGCGACAGCCCGAAATTCTCCATCGGCTCGCCCACGATCGCGCCCGCCGACAGCCGCGGATTGAGCGAGGAATAGGGATCCTGGAATACCGTCTGGATGCGGCGCCGGTGCGCCCACATCCGCGACGCGCTCAGCGCCGTGATGTCCTCGCCCGCGACCGCGATCCGCCCGCTCGTCGGCTCGACCAGCTTCAGCACCGCCCGGCCGACCGTCGACTTGCCGCAGCCGGACTCGCCGACCAGGCCCAATGTCTCCCCCGGCGCGATCCTGAAGCTCACGCCATCGACCGCCCGCACCGCTCCGGCCAGCCGCCCGAACACGCCCTTGCGGATCGGGAAATGCTTGACGAGATCCGCGACCTCCAGGCTCGGGGGGCGTGGCGACGCGGCGCTCATGACGACACCCGGCCGGCTTCGAAGCAGGCGACGAGATGGCCGCCCGGCCGCATCTCGAGTTCCGGCCGCTCGGCCCGGCAACGATCGGTCGCCAAGGCGCAGCGCGGCGCGAAAGCGCAGCCGACGATCGGGCGGTTCAAGGCCGGCACGATCCCCGGAATCTCCTGCAGCCGCGGCCGGCGTCCCGTCTCCTCGGCATCGACGTCCAGACGCGGACGCGCCCGCATCAGGCCGATCGTGTAGGGGTGGAGCGGGTTGGCGAAGAGCTCGCCGACCGGCGCCTCCTCGACCTTCCGGCCCGCATACATGACCATCACGCGCTGGGTCGTCTCGGCGACCACGCCCAGATCATGGGTGATCATCATGATCGCCGTCCCGGTCTTCTCCTTGAGCTCCACCATCAGCTCCAGGATCTGCGCCTGGATCGTCACGTCCAGCGCCGTCGTCGGCTCGTCGGCGATCAGAAGCTGCGGGTCGCAG
>JBIKXN010000260.1:0-5609 GCA_044355765.1 Alphaproteobacteria bacterium | reverse complement strand
GTGGGATCGAGCGAATAGGTGAGCGGCAAAAGAAGCGCCATGCCCGCGAGCGGTCCGAGGCCCGGCAAGACGCCGACGGCCGTGCCCCACAGGCAGCCCATCAGGCAGAGGAGCAGGTTGGTCGGCGTCACCGCCGTCGCGAATCCCTGCATGAGCAGGTCGAGCGAAGACATCGCGCGCCCTCAGAGAGGGACGAGGCCGGCAGGAAGCTGCACGCCGAGCAGCTTGTCGAACACGAGCCAGCTTCCACCGCCGATCGCAACTCCCAGGGCGGTGCACGCAAGCGACGAGTCCTTGCCCAGCGCCTTGAAAAGAACCGTCAGAAACAGAACGGAGACAGGCAGAAAGCCGATGGGCTCCAGCAGCAGGATCGCGGCCGCGAGCGCGGCGACGACGGCGAGCGCCCCGGTTTCCGCGAAGTCGGTCCGCTCCGAGCCCGCGCGCGCGATCCACGCGCGCGCGGCGCAGCCGATCCCCAGTGCGATCAGTCCGGCGCTGAGCGCCACGGGCATGAAGCCCGGACCGGGCTGGCCCGCGCTGCCCAGGGGCGTCGCGCGCGACAGCCAGATGACAGTTCCGCCGACGATGGCCAGAGCGACGCCGCAGGCGGCGTCGCCCTTCCAGCGCTCGACGCTGCGGCTCATTGCGCGCGCTTCTCGATGCCGACCGCGCGCGCGACGCTCCCGAGAGCCTCGAGTTCGGAGCGGATCATCGCGGAGGTTTCGGCGGCGCCGCGCACGCGCAGCGTGGCGCCCTGGCTCTCCATCACCTTCGCGAAACGCTCGCTGCGCGCAGCTTCGGTGAACGCCTTCTCGAGGCGTTCCAGAATCGCCGCGGGCGTGCGCAGGGGCGCGATCAGGCCCCACCAGAGCACGGTCTCTTCCGACGCCATGCCGATCGATGCGAGGCCTGCAGCCATCGGCAGCGCGCTGTTGCCTTCGGCCGAGGTGAGCAGGAGGCATTTCGCCGCGCCCGCCTTCACATGCGGGATGATCGGCGGCAGCGATCCGCCGTAGACGTCCACGTGCCCGCCGAGGAAATTCCGCGCGGTCTCTCCCGCGCCGCCGAACGGCACCGCGCGCAGTTTCGCGCCCGCCTTGCTGAAGATGCGTTCCGCCGCAAGCTGCATCGTGCCGCCGACGCCGTCGTTGCCGTAGGTGAGCTTTCCTGAGTTCGCCTTGATGTGCTCGATGAACTCGGCGCCGTTGTTGGCGGGAAAATCGGGCCGCACGCACAGCACATAGGACGAAAAGCCGATGGACATGACGGCGCGATAGCTGTCGGGCGTGTAGGCCAGCGTGAGGGAATGGGGGCTCGTCGTGAGCGGCGAATTCCAGATGAAGCCGAGCGTGTAGCCGTCCGCCTGCGCCGCGACGACCTGCGTCACGCCGACGGTGCCGCCGCCGCCCGCGCGATTCTCGACGACGATGCGCTGGCCGAAGGTTTCGCCGACGATTTCCGCAAGCTGTCGCGCGAAGATGTCCGTGCCGCCGCCCGGAGGCGCGGGCACGAACATCTGCACGGGCCGCGCAGGATAATTCGCCTGCGCGAGAACAGGTCCGGCGGCGAATACGGCGGCGGCGAGCGCGAATGCGAAAAGAGCCTTCATCGAATGACCCTCCCTCTCATCTCAAGTCGATCGTGTAGCTGAATCTGTCGGCCGGCCCGTAGGAGCGCCGCCATTCCAGCGGCGTGCCATCCGGACCGAACGCGATGCGCTCGATGACGGCGACCGCCGCGTCAGGCGCAACGTCGAGCGCATCGGCGATGCGCGCGTTGGCCGCGCCGAAGCTGATCGTCTCGCTGGCGCGCGCGACCATCGCGCCGCAGGCTTCGTCATAGAGCGGATAAAGCAGGTCGCCGAACTGGTCGGTGGGCAGATCGACGAGCGCGGCGAAGCGTGCAGCGTCGAGCGCGATGTCCTCGACCAGGATCGCGCGGCCGTCGAGCCGGCGCTCGCGAAACAGCCTGAGAAGCTGTGCGCCCGGCGCCAGCGCCAGCGCGCCCGCAAGGGGGGCGGCGGCGGCCTCCAGCCTGCGCTCGAGGATGCGGGCGGACGGCCGCAGCACCTCGCCATCGGTGCCTACATGGCGGAAGAAGCGGAACATGGCGTTGCCGAAGTCGGGCCGTCGCACGAACGTGCCCTTGCCCTGGCGGCGTTCCAGAAGCCCCTCCGCCACGAGCCCCTCTATCGCCTTGCGCACGGTGCCGACCGCCACGCGGTAGGCCTCGGCGAGCTGGTTCTCGGAGGGCGCGGCTTCGCGCCGGCTCCACTCCCCTTGCGCAATCTTGGCGGCGAACTCGTCCTTCAGCCGCTGATAGATCGGCAGGCGGGCATCGGACGGGGCGAGACTTCTAGACACCAGCTCCTCCAGTTCTGTATAGAACTAGAGAAGCTCTTGGCGCCTGTCCAGCCTAGATTCGCAGCTTTCATGACTGGTCCCATCGACACCCATGCCCATGTCTTCCTTCGCGGCCTGCCGATGGCCCCGGAGCGCCGCTATGCGCCGGACTACGATGCGCCGCTCCCCGCCTATCTCGACATCCTCGACGCCAACGGGATCGCGGCGGGCGTGCTGGTCCAGCCCTCGTTCTACGGAACCGACAACAGCTACCTGATGGATTGTCTTGCGGCGCATCCCCGGCGCCTGCGGGGGGTCGCTGTGCTCGACCCCTCCGCCGACGATGCGCAGTTCGACGTCATGACGCGCGCGGGCGTCTCGGGCGTGCGCTTCAACCTCATCGGCGCAGGCCCGGGCGTTCTGGACGAACCGCTCAGGCGCGGCTTGCTGCGCCGCGCGGCCGCTTTCGGCTGGCATGTGGAGGTGCAGGCGGACGGGCCGGACTGGCCCGCGGTCCTGCGCGCGCTGGAAGGACATGACGGCCTCATCGTCGCCGATCACTACGGGCGCCCTGATCCCGCCAAGGGCGTCGCGTGCGCGGGCTTCCTGGCGCTTCTCGGCGAGGGCCCGACGGGCCGGATCTTCGTGAAGTTGTCGGCGCCCTACCGATGCGGCGGCGCCGATGTGCGCATCTACGAGGACGCCCTGGTCGCGCGGCTCGGTCACGACCGCCTGCTGTGGGGCAGCGACTGGCCGTGGACGCAGCACGAATTGGGGCGCGACTACGCCGCTTTGGCGCAGGCGGGCGCTTCCACGGCCCAGCCCTGGTCGCGCGTGCTGGCTGGGACGGCGGCCGCACTGTTCGGCTTCTGAGCCTTTTCCCTCGTGGAGCGGTATGCGGTCGTGTCCCAGGGCGCGATGCAGGAGTTGTGCGCGGGCTTGGTCATCGTGGACCTACGGATGGGTGCGGTCACCGCACCACATACCCTGACCGAGGACCCGTCGATGACCGACGAGATGACGACCCCGAAGGCACTGCCTGAAAAGACCGCCGATAGCGATCTGCTGCGCGAGATAAGCGGGTTCACGGCCAAGAGACCGATGGTGTCGGAGGTCGAGGGCCTGACCGGCGCCGACCGCGTCAACCAGGGCCACGGCTACCGCGACCAGGTCCGGGAGATCCGCTCCGGCACCGTCGAACCGCGGCTCCCGAAGCTGCGCGAGGGCGGCTACGTCCCCGGCTAGCTCGAGCCGCGCCGCGTTGAATGGCCGATGATCGCCGCCGCTTCGCCCTGCCGTGCCTCAGTCAATGGCGCCGCGGGTGCCGGGTCAGGCGCGGGTGACGCGTCGGCCGGCGATGTAGAGGGCATCGAGGTCGGTGGCGCCCAGGAAACGCAGGGCATCCTGGGGCGTTTCGACGATGGGTTCGCCGGGGCCGTTGAACGAGGTGTTGAGGACCACGGGCACCCCTGTCAGCGCGGCGAAGCCCTCGACCACGCGCCTGAAATCGCCGCATTCCGCGGTCACCGACTGGATCCGGGCGCTGCCGTCGACATGGGTGATCGCGCCGACCCGCCCGGGTTCGCGCACGTCGGCGGTGAACAGCATGTAGGGCGAGGGATCCGGCGCGCCGGCGAACCAGTCACCCGCCGCCTCGCGCAATACGGCCGGGGCGAAAGGACGCCAGGCCTCGCGCTGCTTGATGCGGTTGACCCGCGCCCAGTTCCCGCGCTGCCGCGGATCGGCGAGCAGCGAGCGATGCCCGAGCGCGCGCGGTCCGATCTCGCTGCGTCCTTCGAACCAGGCGATCACCCTGTCGGCCGCGAGATCCTGCGCCGCCGCCGCCGCCCAGTCCTCGGGGCGCTCGACGCGGAAGCCGGGGCCGGCGGTGCGCAGTGCGTCCTCGGCGGCGGCCGGCGAGGCGCGGTCGCCGAGATAGGGCGAGGCGTTGGCGGCGCGCGTCTCGGCCGACGGCAGGGGCTGGTCGAGGATGCTGTGATAGAGCGCCATCGCCGCGCCGGCGGCAAGGCCGCTGTCGTCGCACCACGGCGGCACGAACAGCCGCTCGAAGGCACCGTCGCGGAAGACGACGCTGTTGGCAGGGCAGTTGAGCGCGGTGCCGCCCGACAGGCAGAGCGCGTCGGCGGGCAGGCCATTGCCGCGCAGGCAGGCGCGCAAGGCGCGGACCGTGGCGAGCAGCGTGTCCTCGAAGAGCTTCTGCGTGCTCGCCGCGACGTCGACGTTCAGGGGCTCGGTCATGCGCGCGACGTCGCGGAAGGCGGTCATGTCGTAGCCGCCTGCCCGGCCGGCCTTGCCGCAATGCTCCAGCCAGTCGGCATGGGGTTTGCGCAGACCGCGCGCCGCGAGGTCGTGCCAGTTGCCGACGAAGCGCGGATCGTGGAAGGCGGGCTTGCCGTAGGGGGCGAGCCCCATCAGCTTGCCCGCGGCATCGGACAGCCCGAGCTTGAGCGCCACCGCGGTCTCCTCGTAGATCGATCCGAGGACCAGGTGATGCGGGGCGAGCGGGAAGATGCGGTTGCCCGCGGCATGGTAGAGCATCCCGCCGTGATAGCTGCCGCCGGTCGAATACCGGTCATGGGTCAGGATCGCCGCGGTCTCGAACGGTGCCGGGTAGTAGGCCGAGGCGGCATGCGCGAGATGGTGGTTCACGAAGTATCCCGGCAGGCTGCGGCCGTCGAGCGAGACCGTCACCGGATAGTGGAACCCGAGCCGACTGGCGTCGGTTTCGACGCAGGCCCGCAGATCTGCCTTGGCGAGCGCGTCGAGACCCGGTGCGCGGGTCCACGGCTCGAGCGTGACATAGGTGTCGAGCCAGCCGAGCTCGAACAGCCCCGCGCGCGGCAGCGTGCGGTATTCCGGGAAATAGCGCGACACCGCATGGCGCTCGCGGGGATAGTCGGGCGGGCTGTCGTAGAGCAGCTTCATCGCGTCGCCGCGCAGCAGGGTGCGGACATCCGTTCCGCTCCTGGCGAGGACCTCGGCCATGTGGCCGGGGTTCCGATGGTCGGGATGCATGGCGAGCGCGATCGACAGATAGTCGCGCTCGTGGAAGACGATCTCGGTCAGCTGCGTCGAGCAGATCGCGCAGACATCGACCTCCCGCGCCGAAATGCCGGCGTCACGCAGTGCGCGCTCGACCGTCGCCCGGTCGAGGCTCATGGCGTGCTTGATGCGCGAGACGCGCTCGCGCAGGACGAAGGACTCCAGGCGCCCGTCGCGCAGCACGGCTGCGCCAGCGTCGTGTCC
>JBIKXN010000259.1:0-5612 GCA_044355765.1 Alphaproteobacteria bacterium | reverse complement strand
GCCGATAGACCAGCGACTGACCCAGATCGCCCTGCGCGACCTTCCAGACATACTCGCCGTAGCGGACCAGGAGCGGCCGGTCGAGGCCCATCTCGCGATTGAGCAAGTCGACCTGCTCCTGCGTCGCATAGGGCCCGAGCAGCTTGCGCGCCACGTCGCCCGGCGACATCTCGTTGAGCGCGAATACCAGGAACGACACCGCGAGCAGCGTCAGGACAATGTTGACGACCTGCCGAGCGGCGTAGCGCCCCATGCGCGTCTCCCAGAAGGACCGACGTTAGAAAAGGCAGCGGCGCCGCGGAGACCAGTCCGCGGCGCCGCCCGACGAATGCGCGCGCTCAGGCTTCCAGCCAGAGACCGGCGAAGTCGATGTAGATCGAGGGGTGGATCTTGTAACCCTTGATCTTCTTGTCCGTGTAGTTGAACACCGCGCGCCAGACCGGGACGACGGCCGGACCGTCGTCGAGCATGATCTGCTGCAGCTTGGCCATCACCGCACGGCGCTTCTCCACGTCGAGATAGCCCTCGGCCTCCGCCAGCAAGGCGTCGAACTCCTTGTTGGACCAGTTGGCCTCGTTCCAGGCCGCGCCCGAGCGATAGGCGAGGCCAAGCACCATGACGCCGAGCGGACGATGCGCCCAGGTCGTGAAGCCGAAGGGCACCTTCGTCCAGACGTCCCAGTACTGGGCCGACGGCATGACGTTGATCTTCACCCGGATGCCGGCCTCGCGCCACTGCTCGACCATCGTCTGCACGGCGAGCAGTTCCCAGTCAGGCTGCGGACGGCAGGCGATCTCCGTGTCGATGCCGTTGGGATAGCCAGCCTCGGCCAGCAGCGCCCTGGCCTTCGCCACGTCGCGCTTCATGAACCCGACATTCGCGTATTCGGGATGGGCCGGGGAGACGTGGTGATGCTCGCCCGGCTTGCCGAGGCCGCGATGGGCGGCCTTGAGCACCGCTTCGGTGTCGGTCGCATG
This sequence comes from Alphaproteobacteria bacterium, assembly GCA_044355765.1. Lineage (GTDB taxonomy): Bacteria > Pseudomonadota > Alphaproteobacteria > CACIAM-22H2 > CACIAM-22H2 > CAIOSQ01. The sequence goes on along the minus strand of JBIKXN010000259.1, from coordinate 4,635 downwards.
CCGCAGCGCCTGACGCACGCGCTTGTCGTCGAAGGGCTTGATCGGGTGCACACGGGCGACGGCGGTATAGCCGGTGTCGACCATGTTGACCTGGACATGGGGCAGCCTTTCGACCGCGGGCAGCGTCGAGACCGCACCCTGGTAGATCATGTCGACCTGGCGCGAGGCGAGCGCCGCCACCTGGGCCGCCGAGTCGTCGCCGAGGTCGATGATCTCCACACGATCGATATGGGGACCGCCGCCCCAGTACCCGTCCTTGCGGGCGACGAACACGGCGCGCTTACCGACCTCGAGTTCGACCATCTCGTAGGCGCCGGTGCCGTTCGAGCCGACCGCGAAGCGGCCGCCCTCGGCCGGGTCGAGCATCATCGCCGGATAATGGTAGAGCGCTTCGGGGATGCCGAGATTCGGGATCTTGCCGTTGATCTCGAACGTGAAGTCGTCGATCTTGCGGATCGCGTTCGCGTCCCACAGGCGGGCCGAGACGCGCTTGCGCTGGGTCCTGGGATCGATCTCGTCAAGTTCGAAATTCTCGAGGATGAACGCGCGCAGCAGGCCCACCGTCGACGATCCGACCGCCGGATCGAGCAGGCGCCGCAGATTCCAGATCGCGTCGTCCGCCGTGAAGGGCCGCGCGCCCTTGCGCCACATCGCGTCGCGCCGCAGATGCATCTTCCAAGACTTGAGGTCCGGGCTGGCTTCCCATTTCGAGATCAGGCTGGGACGGGTCACGTTGTCGACGCCGGTATTGGTGAGGTAGTCGAGCGTCTGGCGCGCGGCGTTGGCGCCCTCGATCCAGGAATAGGTCGCCGGGTTCGAGAGGTCCTGCACCCGCATGCCAAGCCGCAGCGTGCCGCCCTTGCGCGGCGCGCCCTGCGCATACGCGGGCATCGGCAGCCCAGCGAGCGAATAGGCCGCGGCGGCGCTTGCGCCGGTCAGCGTGGCGATGCGCAGGAACTCGCGCCGATCGAGCTTGCCTTCGGCCATTTCGCGGCCGGCAGCGACGGCGACGGGGTGCAATGTCTCTGTCATGGAAAACCTCCCTGGTTTGTCCGAGAGCCTAACCGCCCGACGACCCCGACCACAACCGCCTTTCGGGACTGGCGCAATCCTCCGCCTGGCCTCAGCATGCCGGCCTTCGGCGATCCGAGGAGAACGCTCTACCGATGGAAACTCCCACGACCCCGCCGCCCGTCCGCGGCAGATCCCGCGCGCGCGCCGCACGCGGCGGCGGCGACACGCGCCCGCAACTCCCGCGGCTCGCGAATCCCTGGGCCCCGGTCGAAGTGCTCTCAGCCGAGCAGGTCGAGCGGATCGCCGAGGCCGCCTTCCGCGTCATGCAGGAGGCCGGCATGGAGATCCGCAGCCGCGCAGCGCGCGACGCCTATCGCCTCCATGGCTGCCTCGTCGACGAGGAGACGCAGATCGTGCGCATCGGCCGCGACGTCGCCGAAGCCTTCCTCGCTCACGCGCCCGAACGTTTCGTGCTGCACGCCCGCAATCCCGAACGCGACCTGCATGTCGGCGGCAACGTCGTCAATTTCGGTCCGGTCGGCGGCGCCCCGCACATCTCGGACTCCGAGCGCGGCCGGCGCTACGGCGATCTCGAGGCCTTCCGCGATATCATCCGCGTCAGCGAGGCGCTCGGCATCCTGCACTGGCAGGGCGGAATGATGGTCGAGCCCGTCGACATCCCGGTCCCCTTCCGCCATCTCGAGGCTTATCGCGCGCATATCGAACTGGCCGACATCGTCTGGAACGCGCGCGGGCTGGGCGTGCCGCAGGCGACCGACGCGCTCGCCATGTCCGCTATCGAGCACGGCACGACGGTCGATGCGCTGGCCGCGCGGCCGACGCTGCTGACGATCACCAACGTCAATTCCCCGCGCCGGGTCGACGAGGAGATCCTCGACAACATCATGATCCTTGCGCGCCATGGCCAATGCGTCGCGATCACCCCCTTCACGCTGATGGGCGCCATGGCGCCGATCACGCTGGCCGGGGCTTTGACCCAGTCGACCGCCGAGGCGCTCGCGATCGTCGTCCTGTGCCAGATGATGCGTCCGGGGACGCCCTGCGTCTTCGGCGCCTTCACCTCGAACGTCGACATGCGCAGCGGCGCGCCCGCCTTCGGTACGCCCGAATACGTCAAGGCGACGCTCGCGAGCGGCCAGATCGCGCGGCGTTTCCGGCTGCCCATGCGCTCGAGCGCCCCCAACGCCAGTCCATGCGTCGATGCCCAGGCCGCCTGGGAGACCGGGTTCTCGCTGTGGGCGGCGATCATGAGCCACAGCCATCTGATCTACCACGCCGCCGGCTGGCTCGAGGGCGGGCTCTCCGCATCGATGGAGAAGATCGTCGTCGATGCCGAGATGCTGAGAGGCTGGGCCGAAATCCTGAAGCCGGTCGAATTCGGCGACGACGAGATCGCCTTCGACACCATCGCCGCAGTCCCGCCGGGCGGGCATTTCTTCGGCACCGACCACACGCTCGCCCGCTACGAACGGGCATTCACCCGTCCCGTCCTCGCCGACTGGTCCAATTTCGAGAATTGGCGCGACGCCGGGTCGCGGACCGCGACCGACCGCGCGGCAGCGATGTGGAAGACCCTGCGCGACGCCCATGTCCCGCCGCCGCTCGATCCCGCGGTCCGCGAGGAGCTCGACGCGTATGTGGCCCGTCGCAGGGCGGAACTGGCTGCCGCGCCGTGAGCGGCTTCGTCGCCAATGCGCGGATGTACGCCGTGGCACCGGCCGCGGAGGCGGCGTGGCGCGAGGCCCTCGCGCGCATCGTCGCCGAGGCCGGGCTGGCGTTCGACTATCTGCCCTATCCGGCGCCGCAGCCGCTCGAGACCCTGTGGGCACGTCGCGATCTCGGCGCCGTGTTCATGTGCGGCTATCCGATCGCGCTCGGGCTCGCCGACGTAGTGCCGCTCGCAGCGCCCATCCCCGACGCGCCCTGGGCCGACGGGCGCGCGGTCTATCGCACCGACCTGATCGTGCGCGCCGATTCGCCCTGGCGCTGTCTCGCGGACAGCTTCGAGGGTCGTTTGGGCTGGACGGTCGAGCATTCGCATTCCGGCTTCAACGCGCTGCGCCACCACCTGCTCGCGCATCGCGGCCCGGGGCGCGAATGCCTGTACCGCGAGACGCGCGGCCATCTGGTGACCGCGCGGCGCATCCTCGATTCCGTGCGCGACGGCACGATCGACATCGGACCGCTCGACGCCTACTGGCACATGCTGATCCGTCGCCACGCACCCGAGCTGTGCGACGGCATCCGCGTGCTCGATAGCACCGACCTCGCGCCGGCGCCCGCCTTCGTCTGCGCCCCGTCGCTGGGCGCAGCTGCCGTGGCCTCCCTGCGCGCCGCCTTCGCCACCGCCGCGAAGCGCGACTGGTTCGCCCCGCTCGCGGCGCAACTCTGTCTCGTCGGCTTCCAGGCGATGTCGCTGGGGGACTACGCGCCGACGCTGGCCTGGGATCGGGCCGCGCGCGCGGCCGGATACGAGGTGCCACGATGAGCCTGCCCGCGCTCGCGGCCAAGCCCGTGCCGGCGATCGAATGGCCGACCATCGGCCTGGCGGCGGCGATCCATTGCGGCTGGATCGCGCTGGTACTGCTCCACGCCGCGCTCCCGTGGTGGGCCTTCGCGGGACTGGCCGCCGTGCTCTCGGCCTGGTTCGGATCGCTGCAGCACGAGATCATCCACGGTCACCCGACGCGCAGCGCCGCCTTCAATTCGCTGCTCGCCTCGCCGCCGCTCTGGCTCTGGTTGCCGTGGCGGCGCTATCGCGACAGCCATCTCGTGCACCACCGCGACCCACGGCTGACGGATCCGGTCGACGATCCCGAGAGCCGGTATCGCACGCCGGAAGCCTGGATGTCGCTCGGACCCGCCGGCCGTGCGCTGGACCATGTCCAGTCGACGCTGATCGGGCGGGTCCTGATCGGGCCCGCCTACGGCATCGCGCTGTTCCTGCGCGCCGAGGCGCGCGACCTCGCCGCCGGTACCGGCGCCGCGTGGCGCGCCTGGATCCATCACGCCGCCTGGCTCGTGCCGCATTGCCTTTTCGTCTTCTGGGTCTGCGAAGTCCCTGTCTGGCTCTACGCGCTCGGCTTCGTGCAGGGCGGGTTCGCGCTCACGCTGGTCCGCTCCTTCGCCGAGCACCGCGCGGCGGAAAAGGTCGCGCATCGCACCGCGGTCGTCGAGGGCAGCGCGCTTTTCGGGCCGCTCTTCCTTTTCAACAATCTGCACGCCGCCCATCATCGCTGGCCGCGCGTGCCCTGGTACCGGCTGCCGGCGCTCTATCGCGCCGAGCGCGATCGGTTGCTCGCCGACAACGGCGGCCTCGTCTATCGCGGCTATGGCGAGATCGCGCGACGGTTCCTGTTCCGCCGCCATCACTCGGCCGTCCATCCGACGGGCCGCGCGCCGTGACCCGTGCGGCCAGCGCGGCCGGCCGTCGGCGAAGATCTAGACGCCTTCGGCGCACGGCCCAGATGACATGATCCGCCAACCGCACCACCGAGAGCCAGGATGACCCATCCGACCGACTATGTGCCGCCCCGCATCTGGACCTGGAACAAGCCCAGCGGCGGCGCCTTCGCCAGCATCAACCGCCCCGTCGCGGGC
>JBIKXN010000258.1:0-5652 GCA_044355765.1 Alphaproteobacteria bacterium | reverse complement strand
TGCTGGCCGCCCTCCAGGAACTGCTGGCACCGCGCCGGATCGTGCTGCGCAACGACGCGCCGTCGCGCGCCCTGGAAGGGCTCGACCTGGCGGTCGAGACGCCAGGCGCGGCGAGCGACGACGACGGGCGGATCGAGATCCGCGAGAACGGTGCCGTCTTCCTCGCCGACCTGCGCGCCGGCCAGAAGACCGGCTGGTTCTTCGACCAGCGCGAGAACCGGGCGCGCGTCGCAGGCCTCTCCGCCGGCGCGCGGGTGCTCGACGCCTATTGCTATGCCGGCGGGTTCGGCGTCCTGGCGGCGCTGCGCGGCGCGCGCGAGGTGGTGCTGCTCGACCGGTCCGAGGCCGCGCTCGATCTGGCGACCGCGGCTGCGCGACGCAACGGCGTCGGCGAACGCTGTCGCGCGCTGCGCGGCGACGCCTTCGCCGAACTCGAGCGACTGGGCGCGGCGGGCGAGATCTTCGACGTCGTGATCGCCGACCCGCCCGCCTTCGCCAAGTCGCGCAAGGACGCCGGCGCCGCCGCCCGGGGCTATCGCAAGCTAGCCCGGCTCTGCGCGGCGCTGACCGCGCCGGGCGGCATCCTGTTCGTCGCCTCGTGCTCGCACCACATGGAGACATCCGCGTTCGCGGCCGAGCTCGCGCGCGGACTGGCCGATGCGGGACGCAACGGGCGGATCCTGGCCAGCGTCGGCGCGGCGATGGATCACCCCGTCCATCCACATCTGCCGGAAAGCGCCTATCTCAAGGGTCAGATGCTGCAACTGGACTGAGCACCCCGGAGGGGAGATCCGCCATGCCCCGCGATCTTGACGAGAGCCGGCCGCGCGCCCGCAACGTGCTCGGGGGAGCGCTTGCCGCGTGTTCCTACGAGCCGCGCACCGGCTTCTACCGCGACGGCTGCTGCAATGTCGGTCCCGACGACGCGGGCGTCCACGCGGTCTGCGCCGAGATGACTGCGGAGTTCCTGGCCTTCTCGGCCGCGCGCGGCAACGACCTGTCGACGCCGGCGCCGCGTTTCGGCTTTCCGGGACTGGCGCCCGGCGACCGGTGGTGCCTGTGCCTGGAACGCTGGATCGAAGCCTATCGCGCCGGGGTCGCGCCGCGCGTCGTTCTTGCCGCCACGCACGAGGTCGTGCTGCAGCGCGTGCCGCTGGAGGTGCTGCGCCGGTTCGCGCTCGGGGAACCGGAGGCCGGCTGAGCGTCCGCCGTCAGCCGGCGCCCAGCGAAAGCCGGTCGCGCCTGTACCGGATCGTCGAGCCGCGCGCCGCGAATTCCAGGTCCACCCAGTCTCCCGATCCGGCATAGCCGACGCGCGTGTTCAGGTCGCCGGTGACCTCGTAGACCCGGATATCGACCGGCGTGCCGGCGATGGTGAGGCGGTCGGTGCCGGTCTGCCGCGCGGCGACGTCGATGACGATGCCTTCCTGGGTGTTGAGCAGGCGCGAGCGCCGCGTCATGTCCTCCATCCAGTAACTCGTCGGCTTGATGTCGGCCGGCGCCAGGAACGACCCGCCGCTGCCCTCGACGGCCAGGCCATCGGCGACCGCGCGCGCGCGCACCTCGGTGCGCGTGCCGCTGTCGTCGGTCGAGGAGTCGAGCCGGCGCAGACGATCGCCGGACCATTCCTCGCGCGAGCGATGGGTGTAGCGATAGACCGGAATGCCGGCGAAGCGCACGACGAGGTCGATCGAAATCTCCACCACCGGATCCGGGCCGCCCTGGAGGAATTCGACGCGGTGCGTGCCGATCTGGCTGGCGCCGCGGAAAACGGTGAAGGTGATCGGCGCCGGACGTTCCGGGGCGGCGCGCAGGACCGTCGGGAAGGCGAGGGCGGCCGGCGCGGCGAGCAGCAGGCTGCGGCGCGGCATGTGGCGCGAGGTCATGGTCTGGAGGCCTCCCGGCCGTTGCTGACACCCATGTCTAGTTTGGCGCTGCCCGGCGCCGCGACAAGAGGGCGGGCAGGATCAGGACCAGGGCCAGCGCACCGAGCATGAGCCCCAGCGCCACGATCTCGCGCGGACCCAGCGCTTCGCCCAGGATCACCGCACCCGACAGCATCGCCGTCGCCGGTACCGCGATCGTCGACAGCGAGGCGACGCTGGCGGGCAGGATCCCGACCAGCCGGAACCAGGCGACATAGCCGACGATCATGGCGACTGCCGTGACGTAGACGGCGGCGCTCCAGGCCGCGAGGCTCGCCTGAGGCCAGCGCAGCGGTTCGACCAGCGGCGCCAACAGCGCGATCGGCAGCGATCCCAGGACGATCTGCCAGCCGACCGTGGCGAGCATCGGCAGGTCGGGGCGGCCGCGCTTGGCGTAGAGCGTGCCGATCGCCCAGGCGATCGCCGCCGCGAACATCAGCGCGATGCCGGGCAGGTCTCCGGCGGCGAAGCCGCCGCCGCGGAAGCTGAGCAGTGCCACCCCGGTCATCGCCATGCCGAGCGCCGTGGCGAAACGTCCGGAAACCGGCTCCCCGAGCGCTACCCACGCGATCAGTCCCGACCAGAGCGGCATCGTGAAGGCGAGCACCGCCGCATGCCCCGACCCGAGCAATTGCACACCGTAGCCGGTGGTCACCTGCCAGATCGTGACGTTGAGAAGGCCCGCGATCCAAAGCCATGTCCAGGCGCGCGCGCCTTCGGGGCGGACATGACCTCCGCTCAGCCGCGCCAGCGCCAGCACCGCGACGCCCGCGGTCAGGCCCGACGCGCCGCGGAAGGTCCAGACCGGAAACTCGGCGAACACGATCTTCATGAACGGCCAGTTGCAGCCCCATGCCAGCGCCAGCGCCGCCAGCGTCGCCAGCGCGCCCGCGCCGGCGCGTTGCTGCGGGGCGGTCACGCCCGGCTGCTCTCGGCGATCGTCTTGGCGATCTGCAGCTCGGTGTCCCAGGGGAACATGATCCAGGTGTCCTGGCTGACCTCGGTCACGTAGGTCTCGACCATCGGCTTGCCCGCCGGCTTGGCGTAGACGGTCGCGAAATGCGCGCCTGGCAGCAGGTCGCGCACGACCTTCGCGGTGGCACCGGTATCGACCAGATCGTCGACGATCAGCAGGTCGGCATTGTCCGTCGCCGCGATCGCGCAGGGCTTGAGGATCTCGGCCGAACCGATGGTCTGGTGGTCGTAGCTCTTGACCGAGATCGTGTCGATGATGCGCAGGTCGAGCTCGCGCGCGACGATCGCCGCCGGCACCAGCCCGCCGCGTGTCACGGCGACGATGGCGCGCCAGGGCCGCAATCCGTGCAGCCTCCAGGCGAGCGCCTTGGCGTCGCGATGGAGTTCCTGCCACGAGACCGGGAACATCTTGGAATAGGGTGTGGACGTCATCATGGCTCCCTGGCGGATCCTCGCCGGTCAGGCCTCGCCGGCCGGTTGCCGGACGAGGCTGCAGCCCGAGATCCGCCACGATCCGTCGGGCTGCCTTTCCATGTCGTAGAGCGCGACCACCGCGGCGCCGTCGGGTCCGACGACGCGCACGGTCTGCACCAGCCGGCCGTCCCAGTCGAGCAATTCGCCGAATGCGGCGGCGCGAGGACGGTAGACCGGCTGGTAGCCCGCGCGCACCATGTCCATGAAATGCGCGGCGCTGCCGAAGAGCGCCTGGATGCCCGGCGAGGCGAACGCGAAGGCCTCGTCGCCGGCGTCGCGACCGAAGGCATCCATCTGCGCGGAAATGACCGCCTGGATCGCCGCACGTTCGGCCAGCGGCAGCCGGGACGGGACCTGCGCCCGGACGATCCCTGTCCACGCTCCGGCGGCGCCGAGGCAGAGCAGCGCGAGACCGCAGGCAAAGCCGCGCGCCAGGTGGCGGCGTGTCGGTGCGGTGCGCTGTTCGGCGGCCAGGCGGCGCGCCTGCCGCTCACCGGGCGAGGACATGCACCTCGTTGGCCGTCAGCGTCGCGTCGCTGCGGGTGGACATGCGCACGCGCTGGGCGGGCATCCCCATCTCGACCAGCACGCGCATGACCTGCTCGGCCTGGCGTCGCGCCTCGGCGGTAGCGGTCCCGGCGCGCGCGCCCTGGTTGCCGCCGGCGGCGATGCCGACGACATCGAACGACACCTGCGGCCGGACTTCCAGCGCGCGCGTGGCGGCGGCGTAGAGCGACTGCTCGAACACGGGATTGGGTCGGTCGAAGCGCACGACGACGATCGGACGCGCGGCGGCGGCGTCGGCTGGGCGCGCCTGTGGGGCCGTGTCGATCGTGCGGGACGCAAGTCCGGGCCCCAGGAATTCACCGGTACGCACCGCCGCGCCCAGCGCGACAAGATTGGCGCGCTCGCGGCCGGCATAGGCGGTATGGCGCGCGACGTCCTCGGTCGTCTCGACCCGCAGGCGCTCGACGGACACCATCGTGCGGCCGACCTCTTCTTCGGTCTGCGACAACTGGCGATGGTCCTCGTCGACCGCGCCCGAGATCGTATACGCGCTGCGCACGGCCTCGAGCAGGAACGCGCCCAGCGATGCCGAGGCGCCGATCTGGGTCGACAGCTGGGACGCCGCCGACGTGTTCGCGGAGAACCGGTCCAGCTCGGCCTGGGCCTGCGCAAGCTGCTGGGTCAGCATCGGATTGCCGGGCGTCGTGCCGACCTGGAGCCGCGCGTTGATCTGGCCAACCAGGGACTGGTAGCGCTGCGCGGCGTCGACGTTCTCGCCGCGCAGCTGACGCAGCGTCTGCTGGTGGGCGGCGACCTGGCTCGCCAGCCGTGCGGCCTCGTCGCGCAGCTGCGCCGCGCGCTGACCGACCGCGGTCTGCGCCCCGGCGGACACCGCAGACGCCGCGGCCTGCTCGGCGGCGGGGGCGGGCAGTTCGATACGTGTGGTCGTGGCCGGCCGTCCGGCCCCGGACCCGGGCAGCGACGGCCACAACGCCTCGGACGCGAAGCTGCACCCGCCGAGCGCGCCGACGAGCGCCAGCACCGCGAGGCCGGAGATTGGGCGAACCGGACGTGCCGGACCGAAGGAATATCTTGCGCGCGCGCGTTCCACAGCGACTATCACCCGAACGGAGACTTCCCTGACGCGCAAGGACGTGCAGCGGATCTGCCGAACCTTGGAGCGGGCCGGGACTCTAGCCAATGGGTCCCGGAGCGACAAGGCCGATCGGCGGGCCCGTCCGGCGCCCGGCGGGCCATCCGGCGGCCATACGGAGCTTGCAAAGGGCGCGTCGATACGGGTAGTTTCCGCGCCCTTCGAGGCTGCGGCCGTAGCTCAACTGGATAGAGCATCAGACTACGGATCTGAGGGTTAGGGGTTCGAATCCCTTCGGCCGCGCCATTTTCCGCATGTCCCGTTTCCTGCCGGTGGCGATCGCCGCATCCGCGCGGCCAGCCGCGCTGGAAGTGGCTCTTGGCGCGCGGCCGTGAGCGAGGCCATAAATCTGCGCGGCATGCGGCGCGCGTGACGGTCCAGTCGGGCGTTCGGCGCGCTGCCGCCGGGGGAAAAGCGATGCCAGCGCGCGACGACCGCCTGTTCCACCCCGAGTTCCGTGCCGAGCCGTATTGGTGGGATGCGTGGCGCCCGTCCGATGCGCGCGGTGCGCGCGACGTGCCGGCGCGCGCCGACGTCGCCCTGGTCGGCGGCGGCCTGACGAGCCTCAACGCGGCGCTGGAACTGGCGCGTGCCGGTGTGTCCTGCGTCGTTCTCGAG
>JBIKXN010000257.1:0-5665 GCA_044355765.1 Alphaproteobacteria bacterium | reverse complement strand
CGATCTGGGCGACGCCGCCGCGCGCGACGCGCTGCGCGCGCGCGCCGAGGCGCCGCCGTCCTATCTGACCTGGCAGCGCGTGGCGGGGCTCTACTGGATCACACGGCTGGGCTTCGCGCAGGGCGCGCGCGCCCTGGAGCAGGATCTGAGGGCCGTGTTCGATGCGCCGGCGCCGCCCGAGGAAGGCACGCGGCGGTTCTACGCGCCGCCGCCGGCCGAGCGGCTCGACCCGCGGCAGGTGCGCGAAATGGTCGAGCGGTCGCGCCAAGGTCCCTTTGCGCTTCCGCTGCCCGATCCGCAGACGGCCGAGCGCCTCTTCGCCAGCTTCGCCCCCGCGATCGCCGTCGACACGACCGGTCCGCACGATCTCTTCGGCGCGTTGGCATGGACGCAGGCGACGGCGCCCGCGGTCGATGCCGCGGCGCCTGTCGTGTACCGGCGCATCGCGCATACGCTCGTCGGCGGGCAGGCGCTGCTACAGCTCGTCTACACGATCTGGTTCCCGGAGCGTCCCGCCGCCTGGCCGCTCGATCCGCTCGCCGGCGCGCTGGACGCGGTGGTCTGGCGCGTGACGCTGACGCCCGACGGCGAGCCCTGGGTTTTCGACTCGATCCATGGCTGCGGCTGCTACCACCAGTTCTTCGCGACCGCGCGCGCGGCGCCGCGCGCGCCGCCGGACGCGCTGGAGGAATGGGCATTTGCGCCGCAGACCCTGCCGCGGCTGGCGCGCGGCGAGCGCGTCACGCTGCATCTGGCCACGCGCACCCATTACCTGCAGCGCATCGGCGTCGACGAGCCCGTCGAGGGCGCGCGCGTCTATGCCGTCGCGGCGGAGGACACGCTGCGCTCGCTGCCGCGCCCGGACGGCACGCGGGCCAGCGTCTACGGGCCCGATGGCCTGGTGCCCGGCACGGCGCGGCTGGAGCGGTTCTTCTTCTGGCCGATGGGAATCCCCAGCGCCGGCGCGATGCGCCAATGGGGCCATCACGCCACCGCCTTCGTCGGCATGCGCCATTTCGACGATCCCGACCTGCTCGCGCGGCGCTTCGCGCTGCGCTGAGCGCGGCGACGGGCGCCGCAGGACGCCCTGTCGCGTCACGCCACCAGCATCGCCAGCGCCGCCGCCGCCATCGTGGCGGTGGCCAGCCAGCCCATGGCCTTCAGGCCGGGCGGGGCAACGAACGGGCCGAGATGGGCGCGGCTGGAGGCGACGAGCATGGTCGCGGCCATCAGCGGGACGGCGATGACGCCGTTGAGCACGGCGCTCCAGAACAGCGCCTTGATCGGATCGATGGGCAGGAACAGCATCGTCAGGCCCAGCCCCATCGCCAGCGCGATGACGCCGTAGAACGCCTTCGCGTTGCGCGGCTTCTCTTCGAGCCCGATGCGCCAGCCGCGCAGCTCGCCGATCGCATAGGCCGCCGATCCCGCCAGCACCGGCAGCGCCAGCAGCCCCGCGCCCACGATGCCGAGGCTGAACAGCAGGAACGCGAACTCGCCCGCGATCGGGCGCAGCGCCTCGGCCGCCTGGGCCGAAGTGGCGATGTCGGTGATCCCGGCCTCATGCAGCGTGGCGGCCGTGGTCAGCATGATGGCGAAGGCGATCAGGTTCGAGAACGCCATGCCGACATAGGTGTCGAAGCCGATGCGGCTCAGTTCCGACCGCGCCTTCTCGGGATGCTCGAGCAGCGAGCCCGCGCCCGCCAGCGTCTCGTCTTCGACCTCCTCGGCGCTCTGCCAGAAGAACAGATAGGGGCTGATCGTGGTGCCGAACACCGCCACCACCACGGTGAAAGCCTCGCGCGTCCAGGCGACCTGCGGCCAGAGCGTGCCGATCGCGACCGCAGCCCAGTCGATGCGCACGGCGAACAGCACGGCGACATAGGCGAACAGCGCCAGCGTCAGCCATTTGAGCACGTGCACATAGCGGTGATAGGGCAGGAAGACCTGCAGCAGCAGCGAGCCGGCCGCGAACAGGATCGCGAATGCCACCGCGCCCCAGCCCAGGACCAGCTGCGCCGCGGCACCCATGGCGACGATATCGGCGCCGATATTCACGGTGTTGGCGACGAACAGCATCGCGACGATCGCGTAGGCGAGCGGGCGCGGCAGCACGCGGCCCATGTTGGTGGCGAGGCCCTGGCCGGTGACGCGGCCGATGCGCGCGCAGATCGCCTGGATCGCGGCCATCAGCGGAAAGGTCAGCACCACCGTCCACAGCATATTGACGCCGAACTGCGCGCCGGCCTGCGAATAGGTCGCGATGCCGCTGGGGTCGTCGTCCGCCGCGCCGGTGATGAGGCCTGGGCCAAGCCGGCGGAACCAGCCGTCGCGGCCGGCCGGCGATGGGCGTTGGGTCAAGGGGGTCGGCCTCGCGTCTGACGTCTCGCGCCGGAAGATGTTCCAGCCACGCCGTTGCGTATCGCGCATGCGCTGGCCTGGCGCCAGATGCGGCGATGTCGCATCCCGGGACATCGCCGTGGGCGATGCCGGCCGCAGCGGCGTCTGCGCCGTCGCCGGTCCGGCGCGGCGTATGGCAGGATCCGCCGCATATCCACGGACGGGATACGGGAGGATGCAAATGACGGAACCGGTGTCGTCGCCTTCCCAGACGCGCGGGGATGGCTACGCCCCGATCTCGCTGGCGCTGCACGCGAAGCTCGATCTTGCGGTGCTGACTTTCGTGCTCGTCTCGCCCTGGCTGTTCGGTTTTACCGAGCACAGGGGCGCGACGATCATGGCGGTGTGCGCCTTCGTCGTGGGCATGTCGCTCAACGTCGTCACCGACTATCCCGCCGGCCTCCTCAAGCTGGTCCCGATGAAGCTGCACAAGATGATCGAGATGACCACGCCGCCGATGACACTGGTCGTGCCCTGGGTCTTCTTCGCCGACGCGGGCGCCTTTCCCTGGGTGATGACGGCCGCGGGTCTGGTGGTGATCGCCAACGGGCTGTTGACCCGGCCGGCGCCGGCGGGCTGACGGTCCGCGCCGCGCGCCGCTTCAGCGTGCGCCGGCGCGGGCGAGCTTGAGCAGACCGATCAGCGTCTCTTCCTGCTCGGGCACTTCGCGCATCGGCAGGGGAAAGCGCGCGGCGAGGCGGCGGCGCAGCGCCGGAAAGGCCTGCACCAGGCCGCCGGAGATGGCGAGGCGGCTCCAGGACGGCGTCGCGGCGAGGCGACGCGAGCAGGCGAGATAGCTGTCGGCCATGAAGTCGAAGGCGGCGCAGAACAGGTTTCCCGCCGTCAGGTTCTCGGTGGTGATGCGCTCGATCCGCCCCTGGTCGCCCATGGCGCTCGCGAAGAAGCCGAGATCGCAGACCAGGCCGCCGCCGGTCGCGGTCTCGGTCGCCTCGGCGATCAGGCGCCAGGACTGCGTCAGCTCGAGGCCCGCGGCGCGCGGCAACTCGGTCAGCAGCGCCTCGAGGACCGCCAGCGAGCGCCCGGCCGGGATATGCGTGACGGTGTTGAGGAAGCTGCCGCCGAACCAGCAGCGGCTCTGGCAGTCGCCGGGCTGGAAATGCGGCGTGATCAGGCTGACCTGCGAACCGGTGGAGCAGTTGACCGACAATTCCCCGGGCGCGAGGTCGATGCCGAACAGCGCCGCCTGCTGGTCGCCGATCGCGGCGAAGCAGTCGAGCGTGCGGCCATCGAGGCGCGCCTGGCCTACGGGCTCGAGCTCGTCCGCGAGCGCGGGCCAGCGCAGCCCGCCGATGCCCGCCGCGTCGAAGGCGTCGTGGTGCCAGTCGCCGCTGCGCAGGTCGAGCAGCCCGATGGCATGGGTGCGATGCATGCGCGCCGGGGCCGCGCAGAGGTCGGCGACGACATAATCGCCGATCGTCGCCGGCGTGGCGCCGCGCGGCAGCGCGCCGGCGTCGGCGAGGCAGCGCAGCAGCGCGGTCGTCGAGCCCGGCTTGAGTTCCTTGCCCAGCTGCTCGAAGGTCGCGTCGGACCAGGCGGCGCGCAGCCGGTCGAGCGTCGGCGGTGCGCCGTCGCCGGCCGCGCGCAGCGTGCGCTGGTCGCGCCAGGACAGGTAGCGCGTCAGCGGCCGTCCCTGCGCGTCGAGCAGCACGACGCCGCCCATCTGGCTCGACACGCGCAGTTGGCGCGCATCGGGCGCCGTGCGCAGCAGGGCGTCGATGACCTTGCGCGCGCCGAGCAGGATCGCGTCGAGCGGCACCTCGTGCGCGCCGGGCGCGAGGCCCGGCACCGGGTCGGGAAAGGCCGCGCGTTCGATGCGCTCGACGCGCCCGCTCGCGGGATCCAGAACCGCGCCCTTGATCGAGGACGAGCCGATATCGATACCGATGCAGCGCATTCGGACAGCCGATCGCTGGAGACGCGGCGCGTGCGACGGGCATCCGGGCGACGCCGCGGCACCCGGCTATTGATGTATCGCCGCCACCGGCGGCGCAAGCCCGGCGGGGTACCGTACCGCATGCGTTGCGCGCAAGGCCGCGTGCGATTGACCGCCGCGCGTCGCGCTCCTACGCTCGCACGGAGTGTTTCCACACCGGAAATGCGGCGACGCGCCGGCGTGGCGGATCCCGGGAGGCGCGGTGGCGACATTGCGGGAGTGGCTTGGCGCCAACGGCCTCGACGAGCTGTACGACGCGCTCGCGGCGCACCATGTCGAACTCGACATCCTGGGCGAACTGGCGGACGGCGACCTGCGCGAGATCGGGCTCACGCTCGGCCAGCGCAAGCGTCTGCTCAGGGCTTTGGCGGCGCGTGCGCCCGGTGCCACGCCGCCGCCATCGTCCGGCGCGCCGCCGGGCATGCCGGTGCCCGCGCCGGCGACGTCGCCGCGCGTGGCGGCCGAGGCCGAACGGCGTCAGATGACGGTGCTGTTCTGCGATCTTGTCGGTGCCGGCGCCGTCGCGGGCCGGATCGATCCCGAGGACATGTTCGAGGTGATCGGCGCCTATCAGCGCTGCGCAACAGCGGTCGTGCAGCGCGCGGGCGGCCATGTCGCGCGCTATATCGGCGACTCCATGCTCGCCTATTTCGGCTATCCCGAGGCGCGCGAGGACGACCCGGAGCGCGCCGTGCGCGCCGGGCTGGATCTGGTCGCGGCGGTGCGGGGTATCGCGCCGCGGCCTGGCGTCGTGCTCGATGCGCGCGTGGGCATCCATACCGGGCTGGTCGTGGTCGGCGATCTGGTCTGGGGCACCGGGCGTGCGGCGGACGCGGTCGCCGGAGAGACACCGAATGTCGCGGCGCGGCTGCACGCCGCCGCGCCGCCGGGCGGCGTGCTGATGGGCGAGCCGACCCGCCGGCTGGTCGGCGGGCTGTTCGACTTCGTCGATTGCGGCTCGCTGGAGATCAAGGGCGTCGCGGCGCCGATGCAGGCCTGGCGCGCTACCGGCGAGAGCGGCGCGCAGGGGCGGTTCGAGGCGCGCGCCGGCTCCGGGCTGACGCGGCTCGTCGGTCGCGCGCACGAGCTGGGGATCATCCGCGAACGCTGGCGCCTGGCGCTTGGCGGCGAGGGCCAGACGCTGCTGCTGAGCGGCGAGGCAGGGATCGGCAAGTCGCGGCTGGTCGACGCGATGCGCCGCGAACTGGAGGGCGAGGCGCAGGCGCAGCTGCGGCTCTTCTGCTCGCAGTTCCACGCCGGCGAGGCGCTGTATCCGGTGGCCGAGAACCTGCGCCGCGCGGCGGGGCTGCG
>JBIKXN010000256.1:0-5670 GCA_044355765.1 Alphaproteobacteria bacterium | reverse complement strand
GACCTCGCCAGCCCGCGAAGCCCCGGCGCGCATGCCGCCGTGGTTCCACGGGCCGACGACCAGACGCTGCGGCGAGGCGCTGCGGCGCGCCATCTCGGCGAACTGCCAGGTGACCTCGGCGACGAAGCAGTCGTACCAGCCGGTAGAGAACACGGTCGGCACATCGGCATAGCGGTCGAGCCGCGACTTCTGGTCGAGCACCTCCTGCGTCCACCAGTCGTCCAGCCCGTCGAAATTCTGGTACCGCATCAGGACGGTCTCCAGATTGGGGACCGCCGCCAGCGGCGTCTGCTCGCGCTTGTAGGGCATGTGCTGGAGGAAGTTCCGCATCGCCATCGCGCCTTCCTCGATGCGGCGGCGGGCTACCGGGTCGTGGCGGATCTCGCTCGCGTCGTAGGCGTGCAGGAACAGAGCCGGCACCATATGCAGCCGCTGGGCGCCGCCGCTGCGCGACTCCCATCCATGCGCGGTGATCGGCGCGACATCCACCCAGAGCGCCGCGAGATGCGGCGGCCGGTGCAGCGCCGCGACGTTCTGCACGCAGCCGCTATGCGAGCTGCCGGCCATGCCCACGCGACCGGTCGACCATTGCTGCGCTGCGAGCCACTCGATCGTGTCGTACCCGTCCAGCCCCTCGCGCGGATTTGCCCTGTGGTGGTAGTCGCCGGTGCCCTGCGAGTTGCCGCGGCCGCGCAGATCCTGGATCGCCACGACGTAGCCGCGCCGGGAGAAATACTTGCCGACCGGCTCGACCTGCATCACCGGGTTGGACTTGTCGTAGGAGGTGCGGGTGAGCAGGACGGGGAAGCGGCCGGGCTTCGGGCTGCCATCCGGCAGCGCGGGCCTGTAGATGTCGGTCGCCAGCCGCACGCCGTCGCGCATCGGCACCATGACGTCGAGCGCGACCGACACGTTGTCGAGCGTCGCGTTGTCATCCTCCATCGGTCGCTTCCTTCCCGCCATGACGCGGCGCGATTTCCGCACGCGGCGCCCGAATTGACAATGCCCGCCGCGGGGCTTGAGAGTGTCGCATCAGCCGCGGCGTCGCGCCGGCGGCGCGGAGGAGTGGGAAAGATGGTCGCCATCCTGAGCGAACGCAGCAGCAGCGAGAACGACACTGCCGAGTGGGAGCTGCGACGCGACATGGCTGCGGTGTTCCGCGTCGGCGCGCGGCTCGACTGGAACGAGCAGATAGGCAACCACAACTCGGTCATGTTGCCGGGCCATCGCGACCGGCCGCTGTTCCTGATCAATCCGCGCGGATTGCTGTTCCAGGAGATCACCGCGTCGAACCTGATCGTCTGCGACCTGGACGGAAACGTCGTGCGCGGCAAGGGCGAGCTGCGCAAGGTCGCTTTCCACATCCACGCACGCATCCATATGCGCAATCCCGCGGCGGCCTGCGTCGTCCATGTCCATCCGCCCTATCTGACCGCCCTCTCGTTGCTCGCGGATTCGGAGCTCGAGCTGGTCCACCACAACAACCTGCTGCTCAACGACCGCATCGTCTACGACCGCTCCGGCTACCAGCCCGTCGCCGACAACGAGGAGGGCGACCGCATCGCCGATCTGCTGGGCGACAAGACGATCATGGTCATGGCGCATCATGGCGTGACGACCGTCGGTGCCACCGTCCACGAGGCGTTCGACGAATGCTTCATCGCCGAGCGCAACGCGCGCATCCAGATGATCGCGTGGCAGACCGGGCGCAAGATGGCGCCGCTGCCCGACCAGGCGCGCCGCCGCTATACCGGCCCGTGGTCTCAGCGCGCCGATTCGCGCATGCATCTCGACGCGTGGCGCCGCGTCCTCGACAAGGAAGAGCCCGACTACGCGTCCTGAAGACGGGGGCGCGCGCTCAGGGGCCGGGCGTCGCGGCGCGCAGCCGCGACAGCAATGCCTGGCTGGGCCTGCCGTCCTCCGCCAGCTGCTGGTCGCGCTGGAAGCGCCTGATCGCGGCGGCGGTCCGCGGCCCGGTCAGGCCGTCGATCTCCCCGGCATAGAGCCGGAGCCTCGTTAGCCGCTGCTGGATCTCGCGCAGCGTCTCGCGTGCCGCAATCTCCGGCGTCAGGTCCTCCAGGCGCGCCGCGGCGCGCGGCTCGCCGGCCGCCGCGGCAAGCAGGTAATGGGTCCGCGCGCGACCGAGGTCGCGGCCGCCGGGCGCGACCTCGCTCTCGAAGATCTCGCCGAGCACCAGATTGCCCTGCGGCAGTTTCTCGGCGGCGCGCTCGAACCACGCCACCGCGCGCTCCATGTCCGGCGCGCCGCCGACTCCGCGGGCATGGGCGATGCCGAGATTGAACTGCGAGGGGGCGTAACCCTGCGCGGCCGCGCGTTCGTACCAGCGCGCCGCTTCGCGTGGATCGGCCTCGAGGCCGCGCCCGCGCTCGTAGAGCACGGCCAGATTGTGCTGCGCGGGCCCCAGGCCGTTTTCCGCGGCCAGGCGGAACCAGCGTGCGGCCTCGGCCCAGTCCTGGGCGACCCCGTCGCCGTCGGCGTAACGCGCGCCCATCTCGAACTGCGCGGTGACGTCGCCGTCGCGCGCGGCGCGCCGCAGGTCGTCGAGCGGATCGGCGGGAGCCGTCCGGACGTTCGGCGGCGATGGAGATCCGGTCGTCGAGGCGGACGCCGGCGGGGACATCGTGCGCGGCGCCTCGCCGGCCGTTGGCGGCGACGCGGCAGGCGGCGCGGCTCGGCTTGCGGGAGGCGCGGCCGCCGGGGCCGCGCCTCCGGCATCCGCTATCCCGGTCGCGCTGACCGGTGGCGGAGCGCTCGCCAGATGTTCCGGATCGATCACGACATACGCGGCGGCCGCGCCCAGGACGGCGCCGACGAAGAGCCCTCCTGCGAGCGCGCCGAGGCTTCGCCCCCAGCGCGCTCCACCCGCGGAGCGGGCGGCCGAGTCGATCGCGCTGCCCAGCCAGTCGGCGAGCGGCATGCCCGCGCGCGCCGCGGCGCGCATCGCGGTTTCCTGGTGCCGACGCCCGATGCCGTCGATCCGCCAGGGCGCCGGCGGATCTGCCTCCCGGCCCGGATATGTGCCGGGATCCGGGACGGGGCCTGGGACGGGATTTTCGGTCATGAAGCGCGCTGTCTGGAAGCTGTGCGGGAAGCGAAATGCACCGGCGGACGTTGTGGTATCTCGTCGGCTGGTTGTCCGCCCGGGTCTCGGGTGGTAAGCACCCGCGCGACGCGGCGTGGATTCAAGGATACCGAGGTTTGCAGGCCATGGGAACGAGCGCGACCGATGGCGGCCGGAAGGTCGCTCTCATCACCGGGGTGACGGGGCAGGACGGCGCCTATCTCGCCGAACTGCTGCTCGCCAAGGGCTATGTCGTCCACGGTATCAAGCGGCGCTCGTCGTCGTTCAACACCGCGCGCATCGACCATCTCTACGCAGACCCGCACGAGCGCGAGGTACGGCTGTTCCTCCATTACGGCGACCTCACCGACGCGACCAACCTGATCCGCATCGTGCAGGAGACGCGGCCGACCGAGATCTACAATCTCGCCGCGCAGAGCCATGTCCAGGTCAGCTTCGAGACGCCCGAATACACCGCGAACTCCGACGGGATCGGGACGCTGCGCCTGCTCGAGGCGATCCGCATCCTCGGCATGGAGAAGACGACGCGCTTCTACCAGGCTTCCACCTCCGAACTTTACGGATTGGTTCAGGAGCGGCCGCAGCGCGAGACCACGCCCTTCCGTCCGCGCAGCCCGTATGCGGCGGCCAAGCTCTATGCCTACTGGATCGCGGTCAATTATCGCGAGGCCTACGGCATGTTCGCGTCGAACGGCATCCTGTTCAACCACGAGGGCCCGACGCGCGGCGAGACCTTCGTCACGCGCAAGATCACCCGCGCGGTCGCCGCCATCCATCTCGGCTACCAGAAGAAGCTCTATCTCGGGAACCTCGATGCCAGCCGCGACTGGGGCCACGCGCGCGACTATGTCGAGGGGATGTGGCGGATCCTGCAGCACCGCGTCGCCGACGACTTCGTGCTCGCCACGGGCGAGACCCATACCGTGCGGGAATTCGTCGAACGCGCGTTTGGCGAGACCGGTCGCGAGATCGTCTGGCGCGGGTCCGGGGTCGATGAGAAGGGCATCGACGCGCGCACCGGCGAGACACTGATCGAGATCGATCCGCGCTACTTCCGTCCCACCGAGGTCGAGTTCCTGCTCGGCGATCCGGCGAAGGCCAAGGCGGAACTCGGCTGGACGCATCGCACCAGCTTTGCCGATCTGGTGAAGGAGATGCTGCATAGCGATCTCGAGGTGGTCCGCCGCGAGCGCGACGCGCTCGGCCGCCGGGGCGAGGGATGAGCCGGTACGACCTGCGCGGCAAGCGCGTCTGGGTCGCCGGCCATCGCGGCATGGTCGGTGCGGCGCTGGTGCGCCGGCTGGCCCGCAGCGGCTGCGAGACCCTGACCGCAGGACGCGAGGAGGTCGACCTCGTCCGCCAGGAGGCGGTCGAGCGCTGGATGGAGCGCGCAAGGCCGCACGCGGTCATTCTCGCCGCCGCACGCGTCGGAGGCATCGTCGCCAACGACACGCGGCCGGCGGATTTCATCTACGACAACCTCATGATCGAGGCCAATGTCGTCCACGCCGCCTGGAAGGCGGGCGTCGAGAAGCTGCTCTTCCTCGGTTCGACCTGCATATATCCGCGCCTTGCGCCGCAACCGCTGGATGAGGATGCGCTGCTGACCGGACCGCTCGAGCCGACCAACGAGTGGTACGCGATCGCCAAGATCGCGGGGATCAAGCTCTGCCAGGCCTATCGCAAGCAGCATGGCGCGCGCTTCATCGCCGCGATGCCGACCAATCTCTACGGCCCGCACGACAACTACGACCTGGAGACCAGCCATGTCGTCGGCGCGCTGATGGTCAAGATCCACCGCGCCAAGCTGGCCGGCGCTCCGAGCGTCGAGATCTGGGGCACCGGCACGCCGCGGCGCGAGTTCCTTCATGTCGACGACTGCGCCGACGCCTGCGTGTTCCTGCTCGAGGGCTACGACGACGCGGGCATCGTCAATATCGGCGTGGGCGACGACGTCACGATCGCCGAATTCGCCGAGACGCTGGCGCGGGTGATCGGCTGGGCCGGACGTTTCGACTACGACCGCGCGCGGCCCGACGGCACGCCGCGCAAGCTGGTCGCGACGGGCCGCATCAATGCGATGGGCTGGCGTGCCCGGATCGGCCTCGAGGAGGGGCTGCGCTCGGCCTATGCATGGTTCCTCGCCAACGCCCCGGAGGCACGGCCGCCGGCCTGAGCGTCTTCAGCCGTGGAACACGGCGAAGTCTTCGAGCGGTGCGCGTTCGCTGACCAGCCCGTTCTCGGGCGCGTGCTCGTCCGCGTAACCCATCGCCATGCCGCAGACGACGGTCTCGCCGGCTGCGATGGCGAGGATGTCGCGGATCGGCCGGTGGAACGGTGCGAACGCCGCCTGCGGGCAGGTGTCCAGCCCATGGCCGCGCGCGGCGATCATCACGTTCTGCAGGAACATGCCGTGGTCGAGCCAACTGCCGATCGCGAGTCGCGCGTCGATCGTAAAGACCAGCCCGACCGGCGCGTCGAAGAAGTCGAAGTTGCGCGCGTGCTGGGCATGCATGCGCGCCTTGTCGCCGCGCGCGATGCCGAGCAGCCCGTACAGGTCCCAGCCG
>JBIKXN010000011.1:0-18729 GCA_044355765.1 Alphaproteobacteria bacterium | reverse complement strand
TACCGATCGTGATCTCGCTCGACCTGCACGGGATCCTGACGCGGCGCATGCTCCGCCAGGTCGACGGCGTGACGATCTACCACACCTATCCGCATGTCGATTTCGCCGACACCGGCGCGCGCGCGGCGCGGCTGCTGCTGCGCATCCTCGGCGGGGCCAGGACGACGATCGCGCGCGTTGTGGTGCCGGCGCTGGTGCGCGGCGACGAGCTGATCACCGAGACGGGGGTCTATGGCCAGGTCATCCGCCAGGCGCAGAAGCTGGAGCGCGACGGCACCGCGCTCGCCGCCGGGTTCATGATCGGCAACCCCTTCACCGACGTGCCCGAGCTCTGCAGCCAGGCGATCGTGGTCACCGAAGGCGACGCCGCCTCCGCCGAGCGCGAAGCCATCCGCCTCGCCGAGGCGTTCTGGCCGGACCGCGCGTTGATGCAGGGCCGGCTGGTCGCGCTCGACGACGCGATCGCGCGCGCCAGGACGCTGGAGGGAACCGCGATCTTCACCGACGCCGCCGACGCCACCAGCTCGGGCGCGAGCGGCGATTCCAACGCGATCCTGCGCGCGCTGCTGGACGCCGGCTATGCCGGGCGCGCGCTCGTCCCGATCGTCGATCCCGCCGCCGTCGAGGCCGCCAGGCGCGCCGGGCTGGGCGGCCGGTTCCGCGCGCGCCTGGGCGGTGCCTTCGACCCGCGCTTCGTCCCGCTCGACCTCGACGTCGAGGTCGACCTGCTGTCGCGCGGCAAGGCCGTGCACGAGACCAGCGGCATGCTCAACGACGCCGGCGACATGGCGGTCCTGCTGCACGCCAACTACACGATCGTGGCGATCAGCAGGCCCGCCAATCTTTTCGACCGGTCCGTGTTCTACGCCGCGGGGCGCGACCCGAAGCGCTTCGACCTCGTGGTCGTCAAGTCGCCGCATTGCGAGAAGCACATGTTCGTCGACTGGGCGGCGCGCAACTTCAACGTCGACGCGCCGGGCGCCACCTCGGCCAATCTGCGCAGCCTCGGCCACCGGATCTGCGCGCGGCCGGTCTATCCGCTCGAGCCCGACACCCGGTTCGTCCCGCGCGCCGAGATCTTCGGCGCGGCGTGACGGCCGCCGACCATGCGAAGCTGCCCAGGATCGAGGCAGCGGTGCGGGCGGTGCGGAATCCGCTTGCCTGGGCGCGCGCGATGCCTATATTCCGCGCCAATGACGCTTAGGCCTCAGTGAAGGCCAGCGCTGAGACAAAAAGAAAGCTGGCCGCTCGGCCGGCTTTTTTATTGGCCCGGCGCGGTACCCGACGACGTTCCGACGAAAGACGACTTCGCGCGCATGGACCAACGCCAGACGACCCTCGAGACCCTGATTCAGCCGACCGTCGAAGGTCTGGGCTACGATCTCGTGCGCGTTGTCGTGTCGGGCCGCCAGCGGCCCACGCTGCAGGTGATGGCCGAACGGCGCGACCGCCAGCCCATGACGGTCGAGGACTGCGAGACGATCAGCCGCGCCATCTCGGCCAAGCTCGACGTCGAGGATCCGCTGCCGGATGCCTACACGCTGGAGGTCAGCTCGCCCGGCATCGACCGGCCGCTGGTGCGCCCCGCCGACTACGCGCGCTTCGCCGGCCATGTCGCCAAGGTCGAGAGCCGCGAACCGGTCGCCGGCCAGCGCCGCTTCACCGGGCGCATCCTCGCCGCCGACGCGACCGCGCTGCGGCTCGCCACCGAGACGGGCGAGGTCGAACTGCCGATCGCCGACATCTCGCGCGCCAAACTCGTGCTCACCGACGAACTGCTGCGCGCCGCCAAGGCGGGCATCGTCACGCACTGAACCGAACGAAACGGAAGAACCCGCAGGGACCCCACCATGGCCCAGACCAAGACTGCCTATAACCGGATCGAGATGCTGCAGGCGGCGGACGTCGTCGCGCGCGAGAAGTCGATCGACCGCGAGCAGGTGCTCGAGGCGATGGAGATGGCGCTGCAGAAGGCGGCCAAGGCCAAGTACGGCCCCGAGCACGACATCCGTGCGACCATCGACCGAACGACAGGCGAGACGCAGCTGTACCGCTATCGCCAGGTCGCCGACCCGATCGAGAACGAGTTCACCCAGATCAGCCTCGAGGCGGCGCAGGACATCCATCCCGACGCCAAGATCGGCGACTTCCTCAGCGACCCGCTGCCGGCGATCGATCTGGGCCGCATCAACGCCCAGACCGCCAAGCAGGTGATCGTCCAGCGCGTGCGCGACGCCGAGCGCGAGCGGCAGTACAACGAATACAAGGACCGCATCGGCGAGATCGTCAACGGGATCGTCAAGCGCGTCGATTTCGGCAACGTCACCGTCGATCTCGGCCGTGCCGAGGCGGTGATGCGCCGCGACGAGACCATCCCGCGCGAGACCTTCAAGGTTTCGGACCGCGTGCGCGGCTACATCTACGACGTGCGCAAGGAGGCGCGCGGGCCGCAGATCTTCCTGTCGCGCACGCATCCCCAGTTCGTCGCCAAGCTGTTCGCCCAGGAAGTGCCGGAGATCTACGACGGCATCATCGAGATCAAGGCGGTGGCGCGCGATCCCGGCAGCCGCGCCAAGATCGGCGTGGTGTCGAACGATTCGTCGATCGATCCGGTCGGCGCCTGCGTCGGCATGCGCGGCAGCCGCGTGCAGGCGGTGGTCCAGGAGATCCAGGGCGAGAAGATCGACATCATCCCCTGGTCGCCGGACCCGGCGACCTTCGTGGTCAACGCGCTGGCGCCGGCCGAGGTCGCCAAGGTCGTTCTCGACGAGGACGACCGGCGCATCGAGGTCGTCGTGCCCGACGACCAGTTGTCGCTCGCGATCGGCCGCCGCGGCCAGAACGTGCGCCTCGCCTCGATGCTGACCGGCTGGGCCATCGACATCCTGACCGAGGCCGAGGAATCCGAGCGCCGGCAGGAGGAATTCCGGACCCGCTCCGCGCTGTTCGTCGAAGCGCTCGACGTGGACGACGTGATCGCCGGGCTGCTGGTCACCGAGGGCTTCACCAAGGTCGACGAGGTCGCGGCCGTCTCGGTCGAGGATCTCGGCTCGATCGAGGGCTTCGACGAGGCGATCGCCGAGGAACTGCGCAACCGCGCGGCGGCCTGGATCGAGAAGCGCGACGCGGCGCTCGACGAGCGGCGTCGCGAACTCGGCGTCGGCGACGACATCGCCGCCTTCGACGTCCTGTCTCCCGCGATGCTGGTCGCCCTCGGCGAGAAGGGCGTCAAGACGCTCGACGACCTCGCCGACCTCGCCGGCGACGAGTTGATCGACATCGTCGGCAAGGACGAGATGTCCGAGGAGACCGCGAACGCCGTGATCATGAAGGCACGCGAGCACTGGTTCGCCGAAGAGGGCAAGGCGTGAGCCTATGACCCTGGCCGCCGCCATCCCCGCGGAGGATCGCCCGATGGGCGCGCGCGAGCGACGCTGCGTCGCCTCGGGCGAGACGGCGCCGCGCGAGCGCATGCTGCGCTTCGTCGTCGCGCCCGATCCGGCGCTGGGGCTGGTGGCGGACATCGCTGGCGACCTGCCCGGCCGCGGCATGTGGGTCAGCGCGAACCGGACGGCGCTGGAGCGCGCGATCGCGCGCAACGCCTTCGCCCGGGCCGCGCGCGGCGCGCTGCGGGTCGATCCCGACCTGCCGGCGCGCGTCGAGGCGGGGCTGGCCGCGAGGCTGGTCGACTGGATCGGGCTGGCGCGGCGCGCCGGTGCCGCTGTCGCCGGCTTCGAGAAGACCCGCGCCGCCCTGTCGCGCGGCAAGCTGGTGCTGATCGTCGCCGCGAGCGACGCCAGCCCGTCCGAAAGCGCCCGCCTGGCCGGACCCGATGTCCCGCGCCTGGATCTGCTGACCCGCGACGAGCTGGGCCGCGCCTTCGGGCGCGACGCGCTTGTCCATGTCGGCATCCTCGACGCCGCCTGGGCGCGCCGGCTGACCACCGAACATTCCCGCCTGGCCGGCTTCCGCCGCGCCGCGGCCGCCGACTGACCCCGCAACGCACGACGCAAATCGACCGATCGGACCGACGATGACCGACACCAAGGACCAGGACAGCAAGAAGCGGCTCGGCCTCGCCAAGCCGGGCGCGCGGATCGAATTGCGCAGCCCCGCGGGCGGCGACAGCGGCCAGGTGCGGCAGAGCTTTCCGCATGGCCGTACCAAGACCGTCCAGGTCGAGGTGAAGAAGAAGCGGATCGGCGCTCCTGCCCCGGCCCCGGCCCCGAGCGCCGCCGCGCCGGCGCAGGCCCCGACGCCGGCGCCAGCGCCCGCGCCGGTCGTGGCGCCAGCCGCATCGCCGGCGCCGACGGCCGCGCGCCCGGCCGCCGCGCCTGCGCCCGCCCCGAGCGCCGCGCCCCGTCCGATGCCCGCCGGCAAACCGGCGGTGCTGCGCGTGCTGACCGAGGAGGAGCGCGCGGCCCGCCAGCGGGCGCTCAAGACGGCGCACACGCTGCAACGCGCCGAGGAGGCGCGCCGGCGGGAAGACAGCGAATCCAATCGCGCCGCCGAAGAGGAATCGCGCCGCCGCGCCGAGGACGAGGCGCGGCGCAAGGCCGAGGATGAGGACCGCCAGCGGGTCGACGCCGCCCTGCGCGCCAAGGCCGAGGAGGACAAGCGCAAGGCCGACGAGGAAACCCGCCGCAAGCAGGCCGAGGACGAGGCGCAGCGTCGCAAGACCGCCGACGCCACCGCCAAGGCCGCGGTCGCCAAGCTCGGTCCCGCCGGCGCGGCCGAGGACGACGACGACAAGCGGCGCGCCCGCCGCCCCGGCGTCGTCATGCCTCCGCCCAAGAAGCCCGTGCTCGGCGTCCGCCGCACCGACGACCAGCGCCGGCCGATGGGCAAGGTATCGCTGCAGCAGGCGCTGTCGGACGAGAACCAGGTGCGCGCGCGCTCGCTCGCCGCCATCAAGCGCCGCGCCGCCAAGGACCGCCAGGGCATGATGGGCGCCGCCGCGGCGCAGGCCAAGATCGTGCGCGAGGTGGTGATCCCCGAGGCGATCACCGTCCAGGAACTCGCCAACCGCATGGCCGAACGCGGCGCGGACGTCGTCAAGGCGCTCATGAAGATGGGCGTCATGGCGACGATCAACCAGACCATCGACGCCGACACCGCGGAACTCGTGGTCGGCGAGTTCGGCCACAAGTTCAAGCGCGTGGCCGAGTCCGACGTCGAGATCGGCATCGGCATGGGCGACGACAGCGACGATGCGGTGCAGCCGCGTCCGCCCGTGGTCACGATCATGGGCCATGTCGACCACGGCAAGACGTCGCTGCTCGACGCACTGCGCCAGACCGACGTCGCCGCCCACGAGGCCGGCGGCATCACCCAGCATATCGGCGCCTACCAGATCGAGACCAAGGACGGCGAGCGCATCACCTTCCTCGACACGCCGGGCCACGAGGCCTTCACGGCGATGCGCGCGCGCGGCGCCTCGGTCACCGACATCGTGATCCTGGTCGTCGCCGCGGACGACGGCATCCAGCCGCAGACGATCGAAGCGATCAGCCACGCCAAGGCGGCCAAGGTCCCGATGATCGTGGCGATCAACAAGATCGACAAGGCCGGCGCCAATGCCGACAAGGTTCGGCTCGACCTGCTGCAGCACGACGTGGCGCTCGAGGGCTATGGCGGCGACGTGCTGTCGGTCGAGGTCTCGGCGCTCAAGAAGATGAACCTGGACAAGCTCGAGGGCGCGATCCTGCTCCAGGCCGAGGTTCTCGATCTCAAGGCCAATCCGGCGCGTGCGGCGGCCGGCGCCGTGGTCGAGGCCAAGCTCGACCGCGGCCGCGGCGTCGTCGCCACGGTGCTGGTCCAGAAGGGTACGCTCAAGGTCGGCGACATCGTCGTCGCCGGCTCCGAGTGGGGCAAGATCCGCGCCCTGCTCGATCACAACGGCAACCCGATCCGCGAGGCCGGCCCGTCGATGCCGGTCGAGATCCTCGGCCTCGACGGCACACCGTCGGCCGGCGACGAGTTCGCTGTCGTCGATTCCGAGGCGCGCGCCCGGGAAATCACGTCGTTCCGTCAGAAGCGCGCCCGCGACGCGCGCGCCGCCGCCTCCAGCCGCGGCACGCTCGCCGACATGTTCTCGCGCATCCAGGAAGGCGCCGCGAAGGAACTCGGCGTCGTGGTCAAGGCCGATGTCCAGGGCTCCGTCGAGGCGATCACCGCCTCGATCGGCAAGCTCGGCACCGACGAGGTCAAGACCCGCGTCCTGCATGGCGCGGTCGGCGCGATCACCGAGGGCGACGTGGCGCTGGCCAAGGCGTCCAACGGCTTCATCGTCGGGTTCAACGTGCGCGCCACGGCGCAGGCCCGCGACATCGCCAAGCGCGACGGGGTCGAAATCCGCTACTACTCGATCATCTACAACATCCTCGACGACATAAAGGCGGCGCTGGCCGGCCTGCTGGCCCCGACGCTGCGCGAGAAGTTCCTGGGCAACGCCGAGATCCGCCAGGTGTTCGACCTGTCCAAGTACGGCAAGGTCGCCGGCTGCATGGTCACCGAGGGCATGGTCAAGCGCGGCGCCAAGGTGCGTCTGCTGCGCGACAACGTCGTCATCCACGAAGGCACGCTCAAGACGCTGCGCCGCTTCAAGGACGAGGTCCGCGAGGTCCAGTCCGGCTACGAATGCGGCATGGCCTTCGAGAACTACCAGGACATCCGCGCCGGCGACGTGATCGAGGCCTTCGAGATCGAGGAAGTGGCGCGCGTCCTGTAAGGCGGACGACGCGGCCCGTGCGCGCTCGAGCGGTTTCCGGCCGCACGGAACCGGAGAGGGACTCCCTGGCGGCGCGACATGCGGTTCAAGCTGGCGACCGGGTCGGGGAGTCCAGCATGGACGGCCGCAGCCGTGTCGAACGACCTGCGGCGTCTGATCGCAGCGGCGGTTGAAGAGGGCACGTCGCGTCGCGCCGCCGGCCACGCGGCGCAAACCTGCCCCTCCCCCACGCGCCCTGGGCGGATGCGCGGGCAACGCCGCGGTTCCGTCGACCGGCGGCGCATGCGATAAGCCGCACCGTCATGCGCAAGTCTCGCTCTAGCGGCCGCGCCGCCTCCTCCTCGTCGCCTCGCCGGCTGCGCGCCGGCGAAGTCATCCGGCGCGCCCTGATCGAAGCGCTGGCCGAGGGCCATCTGCACGACCCGGATCTGGTCGGCACCTCGATCACCGTGGCCGAGGTCCGCCTCTCCCCCGACATGGGGCACGCCTTCGCCTTCGTGCTGCCGCTGGGCGGCGCCGATGCCGGGGCGGTTCTCGCGGCGCTGCGCCGCGCGCGCGCCTTCCTGCGCGGCGAGGTCGCCCGGCGTGTCGAGCTGCGGCATGCGCCCGAACTGCATTTCGAGCTCGACCGGTCCTTCGACGAGGGCGCACGCCTCGAGGCCCTGCTGCGCTCGGATCCCGTCCGGCGCGATCTCGGCTGACCCGCCGCGATGCGGCGGCGCGGCGATCGTCTCGACGGGTTCCTGGTCCTCGACAAGCCGGTCGGCCCGAGCTCGACCCAGGCGATGGCGCGGGCGCGCCGCGCGCTGGGCGCGGCCAAGGCCGGGCATTGCGGCACCCTCGACCCGCTCGCCTCCGGGGTCCTGGTGATCGCGTTCGGCGAGGCGACCAAGCTGGTCGACCATGTGATGGACGGCGCCAAGACCTATGGCTTCGCCATAGGCTGGGGCGAGGAACGGGACACCGAGGACGCCGAAGGCAAGGTTACCGCCACCTCCGCCGTCCGGCCCGACCGGGCGGCGATCGAAGCGGTGCTGCCGCGTTTCCTCGGCGAGATCGGCCAGATCCCGCCGCGTTTCTCCGCGATCAAGCTGGCCGGCCGCCCCGCCTACGCCCTGGCCCGCGGCGGCGAGGATTTCGTCCCGCCGCCGCGCATCGTGCGCATCGACCGGCTGGTGCTGACCGCGATCCCGGACGCCGACACGGCCTGTTTCGAGGTGGAATGCGGCAAGGGCACCTATGTGCGGTCGCTGGGACGGGACATCGCCCGGGCGCTTGGCACCTGCGGGCATCTGCGCGCGCTGCGCCGGCTGCGGGTCGGGGGCTTCGCGGCGGCCGCGGCGATTTCCCTGGAAACCCTGGAGGCGCCGGGGTATGACCCCCGCGTGCATCTGCTACCGGTCGAGACCGCGCTGGACGACATCCCGGCGCTGGCCGTGACCGGGGCGGAGGCCGATGCCCTCAGGCATGGCCGCCCCGTGCAGGTGCCGCGCGCAGCCTCGATGCTGTCGACCCTGCCCCCGGACCGCCCGATCGCGGCGCTGGAGGGCGGAACCCTCGTCGCGCTGGTGCGCGCCGCGGGCGACCTCGTCAAGCCGCTGCGCGTCCTCAACCCGCGCCCGTGAGGGCGCCAGCCGCGAAGGAGACCGCGCCGATGTCGCTCAGCGCCGA
This sequence comes from Alphaproteobacteria bacterium, assembly GCA_044355765.1. Classification (GTDB taxonomy): domain Bacteria; phylum Pseudomonadota; class Alphaproteobacteria; order CACIAM-22H2; family CACIAM-22H2; genus CAIOSQ01. Next base: position 10,328 of record JBIKXN010000011.1, on the reverse strand, counting down.
ACGCAAGACCGAACTCGTCAAGGCATATGCCGTCAAGGAAGGCGACACCGGATCGCCCGAAGTGCAGGTCGCCCTGCTCTCCGAACGCATCAAGAAGCTGAGCGACCATCTCGGTACGCACGGCAAGGATTTCCATTCCCGCCGCGGCCTGATCGCCATGGTCGGCCAGCGGCGCCGGCTTCTCGACTATCTGAAGCGGGTCGACGCGACCCGCTACGAGAAGCTGGTCGACCGGCTCGAGCTGCGGCGCTGACCCGCCCGCCTCGCACCGGCACGAAGCGGAAGGACACGCGCGCGACGGATCGGAAACGTCGACAGCCCCGCGCGCTGCCGCTTCACAACACCAAGGTCCGCGGTCCATCGCCTACGCGCCGCGGGCCCAGTCCGATTACGTCGCTGTCGCTGACCGAGACGCGGGGACGAAGGGAGCCATCCGGGCGCCCGCCCTGCGTCGCGTGCTGCGCGTGAAGGCACGCGCCACGTTCCGTCCGTAGGTTGAAGGAAGGAAAACATGTTCGACATCCACCGCAAGGAACTGGTCTGGGGCGGGCGCAAGCTCGTGCTCGAGACCGGCAAGATCGCCCGCCAGGCCGACGGCGCCGTGCTGGCGCGCTACGGCGACACGGTCGTGCTCGCCACGGTCGTCTATGCCAAGGCCCCGAAGCCCGGCATCGACTTCTTCCCGCTGACCGTCCACTACCAGGAGAAGACCTTCGCCGCGGGCAAGATCCCCGGCGGCTTCTTCAAGCGCGAGGGCCGGCCGACCGAGAAGGAGGTCCTGACCTCGCGCCTCATCGACCGTCCGATCCGTCCGCTCTTCGCCGACGGCTTCCGCAACGAGGTGCAGGTGATCTGCACCGTGCTGAGCCATGACCTGGAGAACGATCCGGACGTCGTCGCGATGATCGCCGCCTCGGCGGCGCTGACCATCTCGGGCGTCCCCTTCCTGGGTCCGATCGGCGCCGCGCGGATCGGCTACATCGCGGGCGAGTACAAGCTCAACCCGCAGATGGACGAGATGTCCACCTCCGATCTGGACCTCATCGTCGCCGGCACGCAGGAAGGCGTGCTGATGGTCGAGTCCGAGGCCAAGGAGCTGTCCGAGGACATCATGCTCGGCGCCGTGATGTTCGGCCACCGCGCCTTCCAGCCGGTGATCGACGCCATCATCGGCCTCGCCGAGCGCTGCGCCAAGGAGCCGTTCCAGGTCCCCGCGGCCGCGCCCGAGCTGGAAACGGTCAAGTCCAGGCTGAAGGCCGAACTGCGCGCCGACCTCGCGGCGGCATACCGCATCGTCGCCAAGGGCGACCGCCACGACGCCGTGGGCGCGGTGAAGAAGAAGGCTCTGGCGCTGTTCGCGGAGAAGTCCCCCGAACTCGCGCTCGTCCCGGGCCTGTTCAAGGATCTCGAGGCCGAGATCGTGCGCTTCAACATCCTCGAGACCGGTCAGCGCATCGACGGCCGCGACACGCGTACCGTCCGTCCGATCGTCACCGAGGTCGGCATCCTGCCGCGCGCCCATGGTTCGGCGCTGTTCACCCGCGGCGAGACCCAGGCGCTGGTCACGGCGACGCTGGGCACCGGCGACGACGAGCAGATCATCGACGCGCTCGAGGGCGAATACCGCGAGCACTTCCTGCTCCACTACAACTTCCCCCCGTACTCGGTCGGCGAGACCGGGCGCATGGGCTCGCCCGGCCGCCGCGAGGTCGGACACGGCAAGCTCGCCTGGCGCGCGGTGCATCCGCTGCTCCCGGCGAAGGAGAAGTTCCCGTACACGCTGCGCGTCGTCTCCGAGATCACCGAGTCGAACGGCTCGTCCTCGATGGCGACGGTCTGCGGCGCGTCGCTGGCGCTGATGGACGCGGGCGTGCCGCTGACGCGTCCGGTGGCCGGCATCGCCATGGGCCTCATCAAGGAGAACCAGGGCGTCGCGGTGCTCTCCGACATCCTCGGCGACGAGGACCATCTCGGCGACATGGACTTCAAGGTCGCGGGCACCGAGCTCGGCGTCACCTCGCTGCAGATGGACCTCAAGATCACCTCGATCGACGAGGCGATCATGAAGACCGCCCTGGGCCAGGCGCGCGACGGCCGCCTGCACATCCTCGGCGAGATGGCCAAGGGCCTGGCGGAGGCGCGCGGCGAAGTCAGCCGCAACGCGCCGCGGATCACGACCTTCTCGATCCCCAAGGACAAGATCCGCGAGGTCATCGGCACCGGCGGCAAGGTGATCCGCGAGATCACCGAGGTCACCGGCTGCAAGATCGACATCGAGGACGACGGCACGATCAAGGTCGCCTCGGCCGACGGCGAGAAGGCGAAGCAGGCGATCGACTGGATCAAGGGCATCGTCGCCGAACCGGAGATGAACGCGATCTATACCGGCAAGGTCGTCAAGACGATGGATTTCGGCGCCTTCGTCAACTTCATGGGCAGCCGCGACGGCCTGGTCCATATCTCGGAGTTGGCCCCGCGCCGCGTCGAGAAGACCACCGACATCGTCAAGATCGGCGACCAGGTGAAGGTCAAGCTGATCGGCTTCGATGACCGCGGCAAGGTCAAGCTGTCGATGAAGCGCGTCGACCAGGCGACGGGCGAGGACATCTCGGCGCAGTTCGACAAGCCCCGCGAGCCGCGCGGCGAAACGCCGGCGCAGTAAGCCAAGCGACCTGACGACGGGGCCGGAGCGCAAGCTTCGGCCCCGTTTCGATTCGACCCCGTTGCGATCCGGAAACCGGCAAGCCCAGCCGGCGCCGCGCGGCCCCTGCGCTCAGAAACGCGAGCCTGGCTGGGCCAGAAACGCATGCTCCTCGGGGGTCGACACGCGCCCGAGCGTCGCGTTGCGATGGGGATAGCGGCCGAACCGGTCGATGATCGCCTTGTGGCGCAGCTCGAAGGCGTAGCTGTCCTGCGTCGAGCGCTCGCCGAACAGCCGCGCCGCGACCTCGTGGATGACACGCGACTCGCTGTGCATGAAGGGCATGTAGAGGAAGGCGCGCCGTTCGACCGGAAGCGCCAGATCCGCGCCCGCCGCCACGGCTTCCTGCGCCAGCACCACGGCCATCATGTCATGCGCGAAGGCCGCGGCGTGGCCGCGATGCATGTTCCGCGAGAACTGGTCGAGGACGATGATCTCGGCGAGGCGGCCCGCCGGTTGCGCGCGCCATGCGTAAAGCTCCGCGCGCATGGCCCGCGCATGGACATCCGCGAAACGGTCCGCGATGCGCCGGTCGAAAGCGGGGTCGGCCGTCCACCACTGCGGCGGCGACACCTCCTCGAACCAGAAGCGAAGGATGTCCTCCCAGGACGGATCAGGCGCCATGATCGGCCGCCCCGGTCGTCATGACGGATCGCACGGTCGCATCGGGCATGAAAGATGCTCCATCTGTCGCGCGACGAGCGGGACGAGAGACCCATGTCATCGCTGGCGGAGGATCGTCGCGATGCTCGCCGCTGGCAAGCCGTCCGTCGATCGGCATGCCTCGCCACCGTTTTCATTTACGGGGTTCTGGGGCAGCATGCTCCGCCATGGCACGCATCCCCCATCGCTACGCGCCGGTCGTCACGGCGTTCCTGCTCTCCGGGCTCATGTCCTGCATGGTCTCGGGCATCTCGACGCTGCGTTCGATCGGCCTTGCGGAGATCTTCCTCGGGAAATGGATGACCAACTGGGCCTGGTCCTGGAGCGTCGCCTTCCCCGCCGTCATCGTCGTGCTGCCGGTCGTGCGCGCCATCGTCGCGCGGATCGTCGCGCCGCCGCCGCGGTCCTGAAACCGGAGCACCTCCGATGAACTCGCTCTTCGCCGATCTGCCCGTCTCGATCTTCGAGGAAATGTCCGGGCTCGCGCGCCAGCACCAGGCGATCAATCTCGGCCAGGGCTTCCCCGACGATCCCGGCCCCGAGGATGTCCGCCGCAAGGCCGCCGAGGCGGTGGTCTCCGGGTGGAACCAGTATCCGCCGATGCTCGGCCTGCCGGAGCTGCGCGAGGCCGTCGCGCAGCATTACCTGACCCATCAGGGGCTCGAGATCGACGCCGCGCGAGAGGTGATGATCACCTCCGGCGCGACCGAAGCCCTGGCCGGCGCGCTGCTCGCGCTGATCGAGCCCGGCGACGAGGTCGTGCTGTTCGAGCCCGCCTACGACGCCTACCTGCCGCTGGTGCGCCGCGCCGGCGGCGTGCCGCGCTTCGTCAAGCTGGCGCCGCCGGACTGGCGCTTCACCGCCGCGCAGCTCGCCGAGGCGATCACGCCGCGCACGCGCGTCGTGCTGCTCAACAACCCGCAGAACCCGTCCGGCGCGGTCTACGGGCAGGCCGAGCTGCAGCTGCTCGCCGACGCCACCGCCGGCACGCGCGCGGTGGTCGTCGCGGACGAGGTCTGGGAACACGTGATCTTCGACGGGCGGCGCCATACCTCGGTGCTCGCCATCCCCGACCTGCGCCAGCGCTGCGTGAAGATCGGCTCGGCGGGCAAGATCTTCTGCCTGACCGGCTGGAAGGTCGGCTTCGTCGTCGCCGCGCCGCCGCTGCTCAAGGTTCTCGCCAAGGCGCACCAGTACATAACCTTCACCACGCCGCCCAACCTGCAGACCGCCGTCGCCTTCGGGCTCGCCAAGCCGGCGGCGCATTTCGCGGCGATGCGCGCCGATCTGGAGACGCGTCGTGACCGCCTGGCAGCCGGGCTCGGCGCGGCAGGCTTCGCGACGCTGCCCTGCGAAGGCACGTATTTCCTCAATGTCGACCTGGCGCCGCTGGGCCTGACCGACGACGCGGCGTTCTGCCGCCGGCTGGTGGCGGAGGCCGGCGTCGCCGCCATCCCGGTCTCGGCCTTCTATGCCGATGCCAGCATGCGCAGCGTCATCCGCTTCTGCTTCGCCAAGGCCGACGGGACGCTGGACGGGGCGGTAGCGCGGCTCACCCAGGCCGCGCCGCGGCTGGTCAGCTGACCGGCGCCGTTCCCGGCGCGCGCGCCTTCACCCCGGCAGTGAGTCCATGAAGCGGCGCAGCTGCGGGGCCCATTTCGCGGCCTCGGCGCCGCCGCAGGCATGGCCGGCATCGGTGTCGAGCTCGACCTGTTCGGCGACGACGCCGGCGGCGGCAAGCTTCGGCATCACGCGCGCGAAGAGGCTGGGCGGGAAGATGCGGTCGGTGCGCGAGAGCACATAGAGCACCCGTGCGCGGATGCGATCGAAGAGCGGCTCGACGTCGAAGCGGATATTCGCGCGGCGCAGCACGATCAGCGCATTGGCGTCGAAGCCGCGCGCCCAGTCCACGGCACGGCGCTGGATCTCGGCCTCGCGCGCGACGGGATCGGGATGCGAGGCGGCGAGCTGGGCCTCGATGCCGTAGAGCTTGAGCGTGTCGACACGCAGCCGCGTCAGCGTCGCCAGGACGCCGCCGCGGTCGTAGTAGCGCCCGCCATTCCAGTTCGGATCGCGCGCGAGGAAGGCGACCAGCTGGTCGAGGCTGTCGCGTCCGCCGGGCGAGCGCGGCGAGGAGATCGCGGGCACGATCCCTGCGACGAAGTCGGGATAGGACACCGCCCATTGGAAGGCCTGGAACCCGCCATAGGACGGACCGGCCACCGCAGCCAGCCGCGTGACGCCAAGAGCGTCGAGCATGGCGCGCTGGGCGGCGACGATGTCGGCGAGCGAGATATCGGGGAAATCCGGACCGTAGGGACGCGACGTGCGAGGATCGATGCATGCGGGGCCGGTCGAGCCGTAGGACGAACCGAGCATGTTCGAGGAGACGACGAAGTAGCGGTCGGTGTCGATCGGCTTGCCGGGACCGACCAGCCCGCCCCAATAGCCCTCGGCGCCGCCATCGGCAGCCTCGACCATGTGGTGGGAGCTTGTATAGCCGTGGGTCAGCAGCACGGCGTTGCGCCCGCCCGGCGCCAGCCGTCCATAGGTCACATAGGCCAGCCGCAATGCCGGCAGCGTGTCGCCATTCTGCAGCCGGAAGGCGGGGGCGTCGAAGAAGCGATCCTGCATCTTTTTCCTCCAGGCAGACATCCAGGGGGGCTGCGGCGAGATGCCCGACCCGGAACAGGCACGGGATGATGCATCCTGCCGCGCATCGAGGCGATACGGAGTTCATCCATGCCAGGGCGCGGCGCGATGGTGCAGGTCTGGGACCCTCTGGTCCGGATCGGCCACGCGATCCTCATCCTCGGGTTCGCGATCGCCTTCGTCACCGAGGGCAAGCCGGCCTGGCTGCACGAATGGGCGGGCTATGCGGTGGCGGCGGCCGTGGCGACACGTATCGCCTGGGGCTTCGTGGGCCCGCGCCACGCCCGCTTCGCCGATTTCGTGGTCGCGCCGTCGGCGGCCCTGACCTATCTGCGCCAACTGCTCGCGTTCCGCGCGCCGCGGCATTTAGGCCATAGCCCGGCCGGCGGGCTGATGGTCGTGGCGCTGCTCGCCGGTCTCGCCGTGACCGCCGCGAGCGGCATCGCCTATCTCGGCGCCAGCCGCAATCGCGGTCCGCTGGCCCCGCTCCTCGGCGCCGAGGCAGCGGCGCTCGAGACCGCGGCCCGGACCCGCGGCGAGACACGTCTGCGCCGGCCGGGGCGCTGGCTGCGCCAGGTCCACGAAGCCGCGGCCAACATCACGCTGCTTCTGGTCATCGCCCATGTCGGCGGCGTCGTCCTCGCCAGCGTCGCGCATCGCGAGAACCTGCCGCGCGCGATGATCGACGGACGCAAGTCCACCACGCCGTGACGCGGCTTCGGGAGGTTTCCATGCAGGGCATGCCGCGTTCCGTCTTCGCCTATGCGCGGGCGACCAGCGGCCGGCATCAGCTTTTCCTCGGCGCGCTGGCCGTGGCGATATTCCTGCTCACCATGGGGCCACCGGAGCTGCAGCGGCGCATCGTGAACTCCGCGCTGCGCAGCGGCGAATTCGAGCGCATCGCCTGGCTGTGCGCCGGCTACGGCGCGCTCGTCCTCGGGGCGGGCGGCATCAAGATGGTCTTCAACGTCTATCGCGGCTGGCTGGGCGAGAGCGCGGTGCGCGATCTGCGCCTGCGCGTCTACGGCCACGGGATCGCGCGCGGCGACGCGCCGGATCTCGAGGCCGAAGGCGCCGACATGTCGATCATCCTGTCCGAGGCCGAGCCGGTGGGCGGCTTCGTCGCCGTCAGCTTCTCGGAGCCGCTGATGCAGATCGGCACGCTTCTGACCGTGTTCGGCTACATGATCGTGCTGCAGCCCTGGATCGCGGCATTCAGCATCGTGCTGTTCTCGGTCCAGGTCCTGTTCATCCCGCGCATCCAGCGCATGATCAACCGCCGGGCCGCGGCGCGCATCCAGACGATGCGCGCGCTCAGCGGCGCGATGATCGACGATCTCGGCCCCGGCCAGACGCCGCAGCACCGCCAGCGCGCCTTCCACGAGCGCGTCGACCGAGTCTTCGCGCTCAACATCGAGATCCTGTGGCGCAAGTACATCATGAACTTCCTGATGAACCTGACCCACCATCTCGGCGTGATCGGCGTGCTGCTGGTCGGTGGCTGGCTGATCGTCGAGGACAGGCTGGAGATCGGGACGGTCGTCGCCTTCATCACCGGGCTGCGACAGGTCAACGACCCGTGGGGCGACCTGGTGAACTACCTGCGCGAGATGGCCATTTCGCAGGTCAAATACCGGCTGATCGCATCCGCGCTGGACCCGCTGGGAGAGCCCGCGCGCGAGGCTGGCGTCGCGGCCGCGACTCCGTGATCCTGCCGGGCGATGGCAGGGATGGAGGAACGGATGGGCAGCCGAACGAACGGCGACGCGATCTTCGCGCCGGATTTCAAGGAGACGCCGTACTGGTGGGAGGCGGCGGCGCCGCCCGCGCCAGCCGCGCCGACTCTGCCCGGGCGGGTCGACGTGGCGGTGATCGGGGGCGGCTATTGCGGGCTCAACGCGGCGCTCGAGCTGGCGCGGCGCGGCGCGCAGGTGGCCGTCTTCGAGGCGGAACGCATCGGCTTCGGCGCCAGTTCGCGCAACGGCGGCATGGTTTCGGGCGGCATCAAGCTCGCGTCGATGGGGCTCGACGCGACGCTGGGCGAGGCGCGCGCGCGCCAGCTGGTCGCGGAGGCGATGGGATCGCTGCCTTTCGTCGAGGACCTGCTGGGACGCGAGGGCATCGACGCGGACTATGCGCGCACCGGCCGCTTCCTCGGGGCGTGGAGCGACGGGCATTTCCGCGATCTGGAGCGCCAGGCCGCGCTCTACCGGACATTGACCGGGATGCGCGCCGAGCCCCTGCCGCGCGAACGACAGCGCGAGGAGATCGGGTCGGATTTCTATCGCGGCGGGCTGGTCGCCGAGGCCTTCGGCGCGCTCCACCCCGCAAAATACCATCAAGGGCTGGCAGCCGCGGCCCGGGCCGCAGGCGCGATCGTGATCGACGGCACGCGCGCGACCGGACTGCGCCGGGATGGCGCGGGATTCCATGTCGAGACCGCGCGCGGCGCGGTGGCGGCGCGCGAGGTCTTCGTGGCGACCAACGGCTATACCGGCGCACTGACGCCCTGGCTGCGGCGACGCGTGATCCCCGTGGGCAGCTACATGGTCGCGACCGAGGAACTGCCGGCCGGGCTCGCCGCCCGCATCCTGCCGACGGGGCGCATGATCTCGGACACCAAGCGCGTGATGGCGTATTTCCGCCTGTCTCCGGACGGGCGGCGGGTCCTGTTCGGCGGCCGCGCCAGCTTCCGTCAGGTCACGGCGCGCGCCGCCGCGCCCGTGCTGCATGCCCGCATGCTCCAGGTCTGGCCCGAGCTCGCGGGGCTGCGCATCACCCATGCCTGGACCGGCAACGTCGCCTTCACCTTCGATTTCCTGCCCCATCTGGGCCGCCACGACGGGGTCCATTACGCTCTCGGCTGCCAGGGCAGCGGGGTCGCGATGATGAGCTATCTCGGGCACCAGGCCGCGCTGAAGCTGGCCGGCGGCGCGAACCGCCCCAGCGCCTTCGACGGCCTGCCCTTTCCCACGCGGCCGCTCTATGCCGGCTCGCCCTGGTTCCTGCCGGCGGTCGGCTGGGCCTACCGTGTGCGCGACTGGCTGGATCGCCGGGCGGCATGACGGGAACGCATGCACGCGGAGATTGACGCGGGGGTCCGCAATCCCCACATTGCCTCCATCAACTTCGTCCTGGCCTGACTTCGCCGGACTTGCGCGGCTTCGGTACGCGCCTGCCCATCAAAGTCACATTCCAAGATTCGGTTGCCGCCGACGCGCGCAGCGCGCGGCGCCGCGCGCAATGTCGCGTGCGGCAAGACTGCAAGGAGGCCAAGATGGCCATCGGAAAAGTGAAGTGGTTCGACGCCCGCAAGGGTTTCGGTTTCATCCAGCCGGAAGCCGGCGGCAAGGACGTGTTCGTGCACATCTCCGCCGTCGAGCGCGCGGGCATGGACGGGCTCGCCGAAGGGCAGCGGATCAGCTACGAGATCGCCGAGCAGCGCGGCAAGGCTGCGGCGACCAATCTGAAGCTCGCCTGACCGGCAGGGGACGGCGCGCCCAGGCGCGCCGTCCCGGCCACGCGGCCGCGTCTCACCCCGCGGCGCGCATGGCGATCGTGCGCTGCGCGCCAGGGCGACCGAAGCACCGCGTCAGCCATGCCGACGCGTTCTGCCAGGGCGAAAAATCCGCCTTGTTCATCCAGGTTCCCATCAGGATCGACGCGACGTTCAGGTCGGCGATGGTGAAGCCGCCGCCCATCAGATGCTCCCGGCCGGCTAGATGCCCGTCGAGGACGCCGAGCGGCTTGTGGAGTTTCTCCCACGCCGCCTTGATCGCCGCCGGATCCTGCTTGTCGGGCGGCGTGTAGACGGTCTGCACCACATATCCGACATTCGCCGGCTCCAACTCGGTCGCCGCCCATAGCGTCCACTGGAAGACCTGCCCCTCGCCCCGCGGGTCCGCCGGCCACAACCCCTTCGCCTTGTGCTTGGCGATGTAGAGATTCATGGCCAGCGATTCGAACATCGCGAAGCCGTCGTCCTCGAGCGCCGGCACGGTGCCGTTCGGATTGATGCGCAGGAATTCCGGGGTCCGGGTTCCGCCATCGGTCCATTGCGTGCGGACCAGGTCGTAGGCGACCCCGCCCTCCTCGCAGGCCCAGATGTTGCGGATCGCCCGCGACCGCGGGATGCCGTAGATCTTCAATGCCATGACCGTCTCCATCGCCGGAAAGAGCGCGACTTTGATCCTCCACCCCAGGTCGGCGCAAGCGCCCGCCCCGCGGGTCCGCGGGGCGAAAAACGGGGGGGGCTGACCGGGGCCCCGGGCCGCACTAGAGTATCCTCACACGGTCGGCACAAAAGGATCCA
>JBIKXN010000254.1:0-5715 GCA_044355765.1 Alphaproteobacteria bacterium | reverse complement strand
ATGAGACCAGTAATTAGTTTCCGCCTATGGGGCAGTCAACCCTTTGCGGGATGGGCCTTTTCCCCGGGAAAAGCAAATAAATTTTAAGAGGTTGAACGAGCAGCGCCCTGTCTGCGGCCCAGTCTGCGTCGGCTGGCGCGGCGCCCGGAACACACTCACGCCAGGCGGGACGCAGAAGATTATCCGGCGCCCCGCGCCCAAATGCCCGAATATCCGCCGGGAACCATGCCTTCCAATCGTCCGCGCAGACCAATCGTCCGCGCAGAACGCGGGTGGCGCCTCCGGATTGCCGGGATACCTGGCCCGCACCCAGTCGGGATCGCATGGATCGGGCGGGAGCCCGATGGAAGGGAACGACGCCACTGCACGCCACGCCACCATGCGCCTGTCCAGAACGCCGCGAAGACGCAGGATCAGGCCGGCATGGCGCCGCCGTGCCGCCTGCGTGGCGGGGGGGACGCCGGCATATGACTGGCATCCGCCGCCAGCGCATCCTCCGGCACCGCAGGCATCCGCCGGTCCGCGACCGGTCCCGCCCCGGTATCGGCGGCGGCCGCGCTGACAGGGGCGGGCTGGGCAGCGGCTGTATCGTCCGCCCGCTCCGGCGGCGGCTCCAGATCGGCATCCGACGACGCCGGGGGCGTCTGGGCGGCATCGCTGGCCTGCGCGACGTCGGGCGGGCGCGGGGGATCTCCCACCCGCTCCTCGCTGTCGAAGCGCTTGAAGATCTCGCGCAGCGTCGACTGCACCTCTTCGGCGCTCGGGGCCGGCCCGCCGCCGGGTACACCGCCCGGAACATTCCAGTTCCACGCATAGTCGCGCGCCGGGTCCTCGTAGGAGAAGATCGCCGCATCCAGCGACCACAGCCGGGCCAGGGCGGCGCTGCGCAGGGATTGCGGCACGAGCGGGTGCATGAAGAGAGAGAAATCGCTGTCGGCGCGCAGATCCTCGAGCTTCGGCAGTTTCGCGAGCCGCGACTCGCGCTCGCGCGCCTCGCCCGCCGCATGTTCGGCGGAGAGGCGCGCCGCCTCGGCCGCGCGCGCCGCGGCCGCGTCGCGGTCGGCTTGCGCGTCGGCCGGCGTCGGCCGCGCGGGAACGGGCTGCGCGGCCTCCTGCTTGAGCCGCGACCAGCGCGACAGGAACCCGTCCTCGCGCGCCATCGCCGTCAATCCTCCTCGGGCAGCCGGTCGATACGGCCGCGCCGCCCGAGCGAATCGGGATCCGCCCGCTTGCGCTCGCGCTTGAAGAAGACGCGCTCGACGTGATGCGCCGCGAAGAAGGCCCGCAGCCGCTCCGCGATGGCGGCCGGCATGGCGAAGGCCGCGAGGACGTCGCCGACGCTGTCGGCCATCGCCTCGGCCTCGTAGGGATCGACCGTGGCGGCGACGAGCTCGACCCGCTCGTCGCCATCCTGGCCGAGCGCAGGCCGCAGCTGGACCCATACCTGCGGGCGCGGCGATTCGAGATTGTCGCGGTAATGCGCGGTCTCGCCGGCATGGAAGCCGAGCGCGACGCCACCTGCATAGAAGCTTTCGCCATCCGCCTCGGCGCGCAGCTGAGTCCATGGCGGCACAGAAGCCGGAGCCGGCAGGATCGCGCCGGGCAGCCATTCATGCGCGGCCCAGGGTCCGGACAGACGGCGGCGCAGGACGACGACCCCGATCTCCTGCCATTGCTCGGACATGACGCGGCGCCTCAGGACGGTCTGGCGGCACCGCCGACGAGCGGCAGGCCAACCAGCAGGTTCTGCGGCTTCATGCGCAGCACGCGGTCCGGGGTCTCGGCGAGCAGAAGCCAGACCGGATGCCCCTTCACCGCCGACAGTACAGCGCTCTCGTCGACGAAGCTCATCTTGAACACGGCGAGCAGACGCTGCTCCGCGCCGGGATCGAGCTTGCGGTCTTGCCAGAGCGCGTTGCCGATGCGCGTCGCCTCGGCGTCGAGCCCGACGAACCAGCGCCAATCCTCGTCCACCAGCCCGCGCTCGGGCGTCACCAGGACGGTGGTGCCGAGCATGTGCCGGATCCAGGCCTCGATCGCGCGCGCCAGACCTTCGCGGCTTCTGGGATTGCCGCCCAGGTTGAGGGCCATCGTGAAGGCGTCCGACCGGCTCCAATAGGTCCAGGCCGTCTCGTCGGTCATGATGTCGAGCTGTTCGATGGCCGGCCCGGCGAACATCGCCGCGAGCGGCGCCGCGTGGCGGTCTGCCTCCGCCTCGTCGACGCGCTCGGCGTCGGCCAGCAGCAGCGCGCCCTCGTGCACCGAGGCGCGCTGCGCGCGGAAGAACAATTCGCCCGCGCGCAGCGTGTAGGGATCATCGCACCCGTCCAGCGCGTTGCGCAGGATCAGATGGACGAGCTGGTTCATGAACAGCGGGGGCACGCCCGCGGTCCCCTTGCGCGCCAGATCGAGATAGGCGGCCTCGACGCTCGCCGCGCCGACCAGCCGGTCGCGGAACGCGAGCATGAACTGCCAGTTCTCGCGCGCATCGGCATCGGCGATCGCCGCGATCGCGGCCGGCGGCACCGCACGCCGCGGATCGGCAAGCAGCCCTTCATGCAACGCGCGCTCGGCCGCGCAGGCCTCGGGCGGCGGCTTCAACTCGGGCCGCGCGAGATACGCGAGCAGCAGTTCGTCGGTAACCGCAAGACCGCCATCGTCGCGGCGGCTGGTCATGTGGTGTCCGCTGGAGACCCAGAACTCCTTCACGCCACGCCCCCCTTGCCGCGCCGGTCGAGCTTGAGAAGGTCGACATGCTCGGCCGGAACCTCCTCGCCCGCAGCCGGGTCGACGGTCACGAAGCCGAAGGCGTTGCCGAACCGTGTGGCCGGCCCCTCGCCCGGGCTGCGCGAATGAAGCGTGCGGAAGCGCTCGGTGACGCCCTCCTCCTCCGCGCGACGCTCGACCGCGACCAGCGTGTTGACGGGATGGACGGCGAGTTCCGCGGCATAGGCGATCTCTTCGGCGGCGGCGGCGCGCGCACTCTCCAGGTCGGGCGCCCCCAGGATATCGACCAGCCGCGCGGCGAGGCGGTCGACCGCGGCGTCGCGCTCGGCCTCGGTGGCCTCGGAGACCACCGCCAGCGTCGACCATCCGAAGCTGTCGATGCCGAGGATCCCGGAGCGGAAGGCGGCGCGTTCCTTGCCGGACAATTCCGCCGGCACGCAGTCCCAGAACATGAACCCGCCCGCGACGGCCCACTCGCCCGGCTCGGCGGCGCGCGGAAAGACGAAGCCGTCGGACGGATCGAGGCGGATGGTGCGCAGCAGCTTCACAGCTTCGGCTCCCCCGTCGCCGGATCCAGCCAGGATGGCGCGGCGAGCGCGCGCGCCAGCGACTGCCGCGCCACGATCTTGTCGTCGGCGGCCTTGACGATCAGGTCGCCCGCGGCGTCGATGCCGCGGGTGAGACGGGCGCCCTCGCCCGGCCTGCCGGAGAGCCGGGCCAGATATTCCTCACCCACCGGCGCAAAGCCGCGTTCGCGCCATGTGTCGAAGATCGCCATCAAGTGGCGCGAGAACCCCTCGATCAGATCGCCGGGGTCCGACTGCTCGAACCCCTCCTCCTCGAGCGCGGTCATGTCGGGGGTCGCGCCGCCCTCGTGGAGGGCGGCGATCGTCACCCGGATCGTCGCGCCGAAGACCAACCAGTCCGGAACCGCGTGCTCGGCCACGCCCGTCGGCCAGGCAAGACGCCCGCCGCCGATCAGACCACCATCGATCCGGATCGCATCGGGCCAGTCGAAGGCGAGCGGCTTCTCGGGGGGCATGCGCGCCGCCAGCGCGTCGGCCAGCGCGTTCATCCCGGCATAGAAGCCGCGCCGAGCCTGGGCCAGCGGCTCGTCGGGCTCGAGAACGATCGCGAACTCCGCCATGGTCGCGCGACGCGACCAGACGATCGTGGCCGCGCCGGACGCGGCCGCGATCTCCCGGGCATGGGAGAATGCGTCACCCAGTTCGCGCAGGGTGACCAGCGTGAACCCGGGCGGCAGATCCAATGTCGTCCGCTCGCGAATGATGATCCCGGCCAAAGCCTTGCCCTCCGGAGCGACCGCTCCACCTCCCATGCGCGCATGGCGCGGGCTTTCGCCGCCGCCGGTGTCTATATACGGGTGGACGCGCCGAAGAAAAGGCGCAAGCGCTCAGGAAAGGCGACGACATGGCTTCCCAGGAGCAGGCCGCGGGCAGGACGCTTCTCGTGTGCTCGTGCGAGGACACGATGCCCATCGACCGCGACGCCATCGCGCGCGGCTGCGGTGCGGCGCCGCAGACGGCATCGGCCTTGTGCCGCCGCCAGCTCGACCTGTTCAAGGCGGCGTTGGCGGCGAACGCCTCCGTCACCGTCGGCTGCACCCAGGAGCAGCCGCTGTTCGAGGAGACCGCCGCCGAACTCGGTCGCGGCGACGGCCTCGCCTTCGCCAATCTGCGCGAGGCGGCGGGCTGGTCGAAGGATGCCGCCGCGGCGGGACCCAAGATGGCCGCATTGCTCGCGGCCGCCGCGGTCGAGATGCCGCCGACGCGGCTGGTGTCGATGGCGAGCCAGGGAGTGACGCTTATCTACGGGCGCGACGCCACGGCGATCGAGGCCGGCCAGCGCCTCGCCGATCGCCTCGACGTCACGGTGCTGCTGTCGCGCCCGACGGACGTGCCTGCCCCGCGCCGCACCGAGTTTCCCGTCCTCAGGGGAACGGTGCGCGGCGCGAAGGGTCATCTGGGCGCGTTCGAATTGTCCATCGACGACTTCGCCCAGCCCGCGCCGTCGTCGCGCGCGCGGCTCGAATTCGGGCCGGGGCGCGACGGCGCGGTGTCACGCTGCGACGTCGTCGTCGACCTGTCCGGCGGCACGCCGCTCTTCCCAGCCGGCGAATTGCGCGCGGGATATCTGCGCGCCGACCCGGGCGACCGCGCCGCGGTCGAGCGCGCGCTGTTCGAGGCCGCCGCGCTCGTCGGCGAGTTCGACAAGCCGCGCTATGTCGATTTCGAGGCCGGGCTCTGCGCCCATTCGCGCTCGCGCATCGTCGGCTGCACCCGCTGCCTCGATGTCTGCCCGACCGGAGCGATCGCGCCTGCCGGCAACCACGTCGCCATCGATCCCCATGTCTGCGCCGGCTGCGGCGCCTGCGCCGCCGTCTGCCCGACGGGGGCCGCCAGCTACGCGCTGCCCGACGCCGCCGCGCTGATGCGGCGCGTGCGCGCGATGCTGATCGCCTATCGCGAGGCGGGCGGCGCCGCGCCGACGCTGCTCGTCCACGACGGCGACCATGGCGAGGAGACCATCGACGCCCTCGCGCGTTACGGCGACGGGCTGCCGGCGCAGGTCCTGCCGCTGCGCGTCAACGAGATCACCCAGGTCGGCCCCGAGACGATCGCCGGCGCCTTCGCCTGGGGCGCGGCGGGACTGCTCTTCCTGTCGCGGGGGAAGCCCAGGCACGATCAGACCGGCCTGGAGCGCGTGGTGGCGATGGCGGACCGGGTCCTGGCGGCGCTCGGCTACGGCGCCGGGGCCGTGGCGACCGTCTCCACCGACGATCCCGACGCGCTGGGCGCGGCGTTGCGCGTGGCGGGTCGCGGCCGCGCCAGCGCCGCGCCAGCGACCTTCCTGCCAATGGGGGACCGGCGCGGACTGCTCTCGCTCGCCTTCGGCGAGTTGCAGCGCGCCGCGCCCACGCCGGTGGAGCGCGTGCCGCTGCCGCAAGGCGCGCCGTTCGGAGCGGTG
>JBIKXN010000010.1:0-18799 GCA_044355765.1 Alphaproteobacteria bacterium | reverse complement strand
ATCCAGCGCGCGCGCCAGCGCCGGCGCGACGCGGGCGAAGAACGGCGCGGGCTTCACGCCCAGCGTCCGCAGCGCCCACCAGGCGCAGCACAGATTGGACGACAGCAGCGGCGGGCCGGCCGCACCCACGCGGGCGGCGATCGCGGGCAGGGTGATCATGCCCGTGCCGCTCATGACGATCGCGTCGGCGCCGTTCATGTCCACGCCGCCCAGCGCGGCTTCGACCTCCGCAACGGTCAGTTCGTAGGCGCGGAAGGTCTCGGAGACCTTCACCGTCTGCGCGACCGCGAAGCCGGCCGCCGACCAATAGGTCGCCGCCTCGTCGGTGAGCCAGGCTTCGTAGGGCGAGAAGAGGCAGATGCGGCGGGCGCCGAGCGCGGCGAGCGCCGCGGCGATGGCCGCGCTGGCCGTCGCCACCGGGCAGCCCGCCCTGGCCGACAGCCGCGCCACGAGATCCGCGTCGCCCTGCGGGCCGAGCCGGTAGCTGGGGCCGGTGAGCCCGACGACATGCGCCCCCATCCGCAGGCTGCCGAAATCGGCGAAGGCGGCCTCGTAGGCGCCCAGATAGGCGCGGTTGCGGTCCTTGAGATCGCCCGGCAACACCGGCAGTCGCGTTGCGAAGAGCCTGGCGCCGGACGGAATCAGCCGCGCCATCTCGGGCTCGATCGTCGGGTTGGCGGGCGGCACGATCAGGCCGAGGGTCGGCCCCTGCGCGAGGCCCGCCAGATCGCCGTCGTCGACGGCGGTCATGACGCGGCGTCCGGACGATCGAGCATGTCGAGCATCGCCGCGGTGGCGAGATAGGACGCCGCGTCGGCGGGAGACGCCGCCGTCGCGCGGATCTTGCCGAGCCACGCGTCACCGCCGGCGACGGCGCGATCCGTGCGCGGGATCAGCATCTCCAAGGCGACGCGCCGGCGCTCGGCGGCGGCGCGCGCGACCTCAGCGCGACCGCCTTCGCCCAGGGCGCCGTCGCGCAGGGCGCGGGCCATGGCGCCCGCGAGCGCGAAGGCGTCGTGCATGCCGCAATTCATGTTCATGCCACCGCGCGTGTTCGTGACATGGGCGCTGTCGCCCGCGAGCAGCACGGCGCCGGCCGCGAAGCTGGCGGCCACGCGGCGGCTGACGCCGTAGACGTCGCGTCCGGCGATCGCGGGCAAGCGCGTCCAGGCGGGCAGGACCTCGGCCAGTCTTTCGCCCAGCCAGTCGTCGCGCATCGCTGTCGCGTCTTCGACGACGTCGGGCACGCGCAGGATGATGCGCCAGCAATCGGGCATGCGCAGGAAGCTGATCGAGCGCGGCGCGTTGAACAGATACGTGACCGGCGCGATGCCGGGCAGGACGGCGTCGAGATCGTCGGTCGTCATCACCCGCAGGATCTTGTGCGGATAGGCCTCGCCCTCGAAACCGATGCCGAGCGCCTGGCGCACCGCGCTATGCGCGCCGTCGCAGCCGACGAGGAAGCGGGCGCGCAGTTCGACCTCGCCGCCGGCGCGCCGCGCCCGCACGACGACGCCGTCGCCGTCCTGGCCGACCCCGGCGAACTCCGTGCCGAACAGCGCATGGGCGCCGGGCAGCCCTTCGAACAGCCGCAGCATGGCCGGAGTCACGCGTGCCTGCTCCAGATGCAGGCGAAAGGGGAAACGCGTGCGCTCCGCGAGATCCGCCATCGAGAACTCGGCGAAGGGTCCGACGGGGGTACGGTACTGGATGCGGCGCACGACCTCGCCCTGCGCCTGCACGGCGTCGAGCACGCCGAGCGTGTCCAGGATCTCGAGCGTCGGCGGATGGAAGGTCGACGCCTTGGACGCGGCGCTGAGCGCGTCGCGCTTCTCCAGGAGGACGACCTCGATCCCCGCGCGAGCCAGCGCGAGCGCGGCGACCAGGCCGACGGGTCCTGCCCCGGCGATCACGACTTCGGTGTCCAGATTTCCCGCCATCTCCACCCCGTGCGCGCGTTCCGGCGCGCTTACTCCGACGCTTCGGGCGCGAGCGCGCGGCAGCACGCGGCGCTCCACGCCAGCTTCATCCGGTCGCCGGCCGCCGGCCGCGCGACGCCGTCCCTGAAGGTCAGCCGCGCGACGAACTCTTCGTACCCGGCAACCCGCAGGCGCAGCCGCGTGTGGTCGCCGAAATAGACAGTCTCGATCAGCTCCGCCTCGACCGCGTTGTCGCCGGCCGCGCCCGCGCCGACCAGCACGCGCTCCGGACGCAGCGCCAGCACCGCCGGGTCGCCCGGCGCGAGGCCGGGCCCGCAGCGCGCGCGCAGCCGCGTGCCGTCGGCCAGCGCCAGCGTGCAGGTCGCGCCGTCGCGGGCGACGACATGGCCGGGCAGGGCGTTGTTCTCGCCGATGAACGAGGCGACGAATGCGTCGGCGGGCTCGTCGTAGATATCCGCGGGCGAGGCGAATTGCCGGATGCGGCCGCGATCGAACACGGCGACGCGGTCGGACATCGTCAGCGCCTCGCCCTGGTCGTGGGTGACGTAGACCACGGTGACGCCGAGCATGCGGTGGATCCGCCGGATCTCCAGCTGCATGCGCTCGCGCAGCTGCTTGTCGAGCGCGCCCAGCGGCTCGTCCATCAGCACCAGCGCGGGGCGGAAGACCAGCGCGCGCGCCAGCGCGACGCGCTGCTGCTGTCCGCCGGAGAGCTGCGCGGGGCGGCGATCGGCCAGATGGCCGAGACGGACCATGTCGAGCGCTTCGGCGACGCGCCGTTCGCGCTCCGCGCGCGCGACGCCGCGCATCTCGAGCGGGAAGGACAGGTTGCCGGCGACCGTCATGTGCGGCAGCAGGGCGTAGTTCTGGAAAACCACGCCGATGCCGCGGCGATGCGCGGGCACGTCGTTGATGGGACGCCCGTCGAGCACGATGCGTCCGGCGGTCGGATCCTCGAATCCCGCGAGCATCATCAGCGTCGTGGTCTTGCCGGAACCGGACGGACCCAGCAGCGTCACGAATTCGCCGCGCGCGACCGAGAAATCCAGCGCGCGCACCGCGTCGGTCCGGCCGTCGTAGCTCTTGCGCACGCCCTCGAAGCGCACGAGCGGGGCGGCGGCCTCCGCGGGCATCAGCCGATCCCCCGCGCACGCGCGCGGGCGCGCGCGAATTCGCTCAGGGCCAGCAGCAGGACCGACAGCGCGATCAGCAGCACCGCGGCGGCGG
Source organism: Alphaproteobacteria bacterium (assembly GCA_044355765.1). Classification (GTDB taxonomy): domain Bacteria; phylum Pseudomonadota; class Alphaproteobacteria; order CACIAM-22H2; family CACIAM-22H2; genus CAIOSQ01. The sequence continues at coordinate 15,632 of JBIKXN010000010.1, read as the reverse complement.
CGATGGTCGGGCTGAGGAATTCCCGCAGGCCGGCGAACATCTGGCGGGGCAGCGTGAACTGAGCCGGACCGGCGACGAAGAGCGCGACGACGAGTTCGTCGAAGGAGGTCGCAAAGGCGAAGATGGCGCCGGTGGCGACGCCCGGGGCGATCATCGGCAGCATGACGCGCCGGAAGGCCGTGACCGGCCCCGCGCCCAGACTGGCCGCGGCGCGCAGCAGCGTCGCGTCGAAGGTCTGCAGCGAGGCCAGGACCGTCAGCAGGACATAGGGCGTGGCCAGCACGGTGTGGGCGAGGACGAGCCCCGTCAGCGTGCTGCCCAGCCCGACGAGCGCCAGCGCGAAATAGAGCGCGATCGCGGTGACGATGACGGGCGTGACGATCGGCAGCGACAGCGCGGCGACCAGCGCGGCCTTGCCGCGGAAGCGGCCGAGATGGATGCCGATCGCCGCGAGCGTGCCGAGCGTGGTCGCGAGCGCCATCGTCCAGCCCCCGACGACGAAGCTGTTCCAGGTCGCGGAGAGCCACCGCCGCGACGTGAAGAAATCCTCGTACCAGCGCAGCGACCAGCCCGGAGGCGGCAGCACGAGCAGCTCGCCCGAGGACAGCGACAGCGGGAACACGACGAGGATCGGCGCCACCAGGAACAGCAGCACGACGCCGGTGGCCGCGTTCAGCAGAAGCCGTCCCGACGGCGGCGCGCGCCGCGCTGCGTGTCCGGCCATCGGGTCAGCCGCGCGCCGCGCCGGCACCGAGGCCGGGAACGAAGACCTTCGCCAGCGCGACGAACGCGCCGGTCATCGCCATCAGCAGCGTCGCCAGCGCGGCCGCCATGCCCCAGTTGATGGTCGTGTTGGTGAAGAACGCGATGAAGTAGCTGACCATCTGGTCGCCCGACCCGCCGACGAGCGCCGGCGTGATGTAGAAGCCCACCGCCAGCATGAAGACCATCACCGACCCGGCGGCGACGCCGGGCATGGTCAGGGGCAGATAGACGCGCAGGAAACGGCGCCAGGGGGGCGCGCCCAGCGACGCGGCGGCGCGCATGTACTCCGGCGGGATTCGCTTCATGACGCCGTAGAGCGGCAGGATGGCGAAGGGCAGAAGCACGTGCACCATCGCCACGTAGACGGCGAAGCGCGTGAAGATCATCGTCAGCGGCTGATCGACGAGCCCGAGCGCGAGCAGCGCCGCGTTGATGGGACCCTCCCGCTGCAGGATGATGAACCAAGCCGCGGTGCGCACGAGGATCGAGGTCCAGAACGGCACCAGCACCAGCACGATCCCGGCGGCCGCCCAGGCCGGCGGCAGGCGCGCGAGCCCGTAGGCGGCCGGATAGGCGATCATCGCGCAGAGGATCGTGACGACGAGGCTGATCTCGAAGCTGCGCGCGAAGAGGCGCAGGAAGACCGCGCTCTCGGGCGGCGCGCGCTCGATCCCGTCCGCGCCGATCCGCAGGTCGAGCGAGCGCAGCAGGTAGAGCGGGGTCCAGCCGACGGCGCTGCGCTTCAGCAGGCGCCAGAACTGAGGATCGGCCCAGCGCGGATCGAGCTGGGGCAGCGACTGGGACAGCGGCTGCGCGAGCCGCGGCGCTGCGCGCGCGCCCTGCAGCAGCATCGTGCGCAGCCCCGTCTCCTCGAAATTGAGCCGCGCGAGGACCGGTCCGATCGCCTGGGCCTCCTGCGCGGCCCGCAATTCGCGCAGCAGCTCGGCATGGACCTCCTCCGGCGGCAGCCCCTCGCCGTCCCAGGCCCGCAGCAGGGCCGCCGTGCGCGGAAGCACGGCCGAGACCGCGCCGTCTTCCACCGCGCGCCAGAGCGTGGCGCCGAGAGGGGCCAGGAAGCTGAGCGCGACGAGGAGTGCCAGCGGTGCGATCAGCGCCGCCGCCAGCAGGTTCCTCCGCGTCACGCCCCGCTCCCCGTCGCGACGGAGCTCAGCGCGCCAGCCAGGCGTTGAACTTCGCCTCGAGGTCCTCGCCGTTCTCGACCCAGAAATCGGTGTCGATGAACAGGCCCTTCGCGGCGTGGCTCGCGACCATGCCGGGATTGCGCCGCGCGATCTCCGGGTCGTTCGCCACGGCCGCCGTCGCGGGCGACACCGCCCAGTCCTGGGCGAGCGCGGTCAGCGGCTTCGCGTCGGTCATGTACTGGATCAGCTTCATGCCCTCGGCGCGATGCGGCGCGTTGCGCACAACCGCCCAGTAGTCGAAGGAATACAGCAGCGTGTTCCAGAGGATCGGATACCTGGCGCCGCCGTCGGCGGCGCGGATGGTGCGGCCGACGAAGCCGATCGCGTAGGCGACCTCGCCGCTGCCCACGAGCTGGAGCGGCTGGGCCCCGGACTTCCACCACACGACATGCGGCTTGATCTGGTCGAGCTTGGCGAAGGCGCGCTGCTGCCCGGCCGGCGTGCGCAGCACCGCGTAGACGTCGGCGGGCGAAACGCCGTCCGCCATCAGCGCGATCTCCAGCGTCGTCTTTGCCATCGAACGCAGCGAGCGCTTGCCGGGGAATTTCTGCACGTCCCAGAACCCGGCGAAGTCCGAAGGACCCGCCGCCACGCGCGCCTGGTCGTAGAACATGGTGACGCCCCAGCCCACGGCGCCGGCGCCGCAGGTCGCGATCCCGGCGGGAATGAACTTCGACTTGTCGACGACGCTCCAGTCGATCTTCTCGAACACGCCGTCCTCGCAGCCGCGGACCAGCTCCGGCGCCTCGACCATCACCACGTCCCAGGTGACGTCGTTGGCCTTCACCATCGAGTAGATCTTCGCCATCTCGCCGTTATAGACGTCGTCGGCGACCTTGACGCCGCGATCGCGCGCATAGCCCTGGAACAGGTGCTTGCGCGCGTTGTCCTGGAAGCCGCCGCCGAAGCCGATCACCGTCAGGTCCCGGGCATCGGCCGCGGGCGCCGCGGCGGCGAGCAGCGCGACCGCGCAGGCGGCCGCGAAGAGCGTCAGTCTCGTCGTCATCTCCGGTTCCTCTCCTTCGGCCGACGCCGGCGCCGGGCCGTCCCGGGCAACCTGTCGACCGCATTCTCCCTGAAGCCTTCTTAGCGCATCGGTCCGGGGGACGCCTAATTGTATTGTAGATAGTACAATGCTGGTCCAGCATCGCGCCGCCGAGCCCGCCGAGGAGAGCCAATGACCGTGGACACGCCGTCTCTCGAACCGACCTCCGCCGCCATCGCGCCGACGCCCCGCGGGGCCGACGGCAGGCATGTCTATCGTCACTATATCGACGGCGCGTTCGTCGATCCGGCGGCGGGACGCTGGATGGAGACGACGGATCCGGTGACCGGCGAGGATTGGGCGACGGTGCCGCGCGGCGACGCGACGGATGTCGACCGCGCCGTGCACGCCGCGCATCGCGCCTTCGCCGACGGCGAATGGCCGTCGCTATCGCCCTCGCGCCGGGGCGCGCTGATGCGCCGGCTGGGCGACCTGATCGGCGAGAACGCGGAATGGCTGGCCCGCGTCGAGATGCGGGACAACGGCAAGCTCTACGCCGAACTCATCATGCAGATGCGCTATATGTCCAACTACTACTATTACTACGGCGGTCTGGCGGACAAGATCGAGGGGACGGTGATCCCCACCGACAAGCCGGGCGTGTTCAACTACACGAAGCACGAGCCTGCCGGCGTCGTCGCCTGCATCATGCCCTGGAACTCGCCGCTGCCGCTGACCAGCCTGAAGCTGGCGCCGGCGCTCGCCGCCGGCTGTACGGTCGTGCTCAAGCCGTCCGAGTTCACCTCGGCCTCGCTGCTCGAATTCGTGAAGCTGGTCGAGGCTGCGGGTTTCCCGAAGGGCGTGGTGAACGTCGTCGCCGGTACCGGCGCCGAGGTCGGCGACGCGCTGGTTGAACACCCGCTGGTCGGGCGCATCGCCTTCACCGGCGGACCCGAGGCCGGGCGCATGATCGCCGAGAAGGCCGCGCGGCACATGAAGCGCGTGACCCTCGAGCTGGGCGGCAAGTCCCCAAACATCGTGTTCGACGACGCGGATCTCGAGCAGGCGGTGAAGGGCGTCGTGGCCGGCATCTTCGCCGCATCCGGCCAGACCTGCGTGGCCGGATCGCGTCTGCTGGTGCAGGACTCGATCCACGACGCGTTCCTGGAAAAGCTGCGCAGCTTCGTCGCCGATGTCCGCTTCGGCCATCCCGCCGATCCGCGCACGCAGATCGCGCCGATCTCGACGCGGCCGCAGATGGACAAGATCCGCGCCTATGTCGACATCGCGCGGCGCGAGGGCGCCCGACTGGTCGCCGGGGGCGAGCCCGCCAGCGTGCCCGGCTATCCGAACGGGCTGTTCTATCGTCCGACCATCTTCGCCGACGTGCGCAACGACATGCGAATCGCGCAGGAGGAAGTGTTCGGCCCGGTTCTGGCGGTGATCCGCTTCCGCGACGAGGACGACGCGGTGCGCATCGCCAACGACACGCGGTTCGGGCTGGCGGCCGGCGTCTGGACCCAGTCGATGCGCCGCGCGCTGACGATGGCCGACCGCGTGCGCGCCGGCACCGTCTGGGTCAACAACTACAGGTCGACGTCGACGACCTCGCCTTTCGGCGGCTTCAAGATGAGCGGCATCGGGCGCGAGGGCGGAATCGCGGGTATCCGCGAATACATGGAGGTCAAGAGCGTCTGGATCTCGACCGCGGTCGACATCCCGAACCCGTTCATCCGCCGGTGACGGCGCCCGACCGCGCCGGATCAACCGCTGCTGTCGGTGATCGCCGCGCGCCAGGGCGCGTCGTCGCGTGTCCCGTCGGCGGTGTAGTCGACGCGGTACTCGTAGCGGTCGGGACGATAGAGCGCCTGGAGCAGTTCGACGACCCGCCCGGCGTCGTCCTCGACCCGTCGCGTCATCGCGATCAACGCGGTGCCGACATCGACGCCCAGATGCGCGGCGACGCGCGTGTCGGCGAGCGTCGCCGTGATGCGCTCGCCGAAGCGCGCCAGGCGCAGTCCCGCGGCGGCGAGCGTCGCCGAGATCGGCAGCGAGGAGATCCGGCGACGCGGCACCAGCGGCGCCAGATCGAGCGGCAGGTGACACGTCGTGAAGGAAATCGGCGAGCGCGCGTCGTGGCGCACCCGCACGATGCGCAGCGCCGGTGCGCCGGTCTGCGCGCCGAGCGCGGCGGCGACCGGCCTCGGCATGCGCGTCACGCCATGCTCGAGGATGGTGACGCGCGTGCGCGCGGCAAGCGAGATCTGGTCGCGCAGGATGCGGTTCTGCGCCGGCCGCGCGCCATCGCGGGGCGGCAGCGGGAAAGTGCCGCGTCCGCGCTGGCGCAGGACGAGACCTTCGCGCTCCAGCCGCTCGATCGCCTTGCGGATGGTCACGCGGGACACGCCGAAATCGATGGCGAGCTCGTCCTCGCCGGGCATCGCGCGGCCTTCGGGATAGGACCCGTCGGTGAGCTTCTGCAGCAGCACCACGTAGATGCGATGGTAGAGCGGCACCATGTCCGCCCCGCCGCCGGAGAGTTCCGCGGCCACCGCCGCGCCGCGCCGCATCGCCATGCCGTCCCTCCTCCCGCGCGCCGCGGTCCCGGCGCCGCGCCGGGCGCGACGTCGCGCGCATTGCGTATTTGTATCATCCTTGATACCTGGAGCGGGAGAGGGGATGAAGGCGATGGATGGCTTCCGCGACGACCGCCAGGGCGAGCGGCGCTTCGACGGCTCGCGCGCGCATCGCGCGCGGGCCCTGCGCCACGTCGCCTGCGGCGTCTCGTCCACGCCCCGCGCGAACCAGCAGCCGGTCCCGGTGGCGATCGAGCGCGCGGAGGGCGCGCGCGTCGTCGACGTCGACGGCAATTCCTATGTCGATCACGGCCTCGGCTACGGGCCGCTGATCCTCGGGCATTCGCCGCGCCGCGTTATCGCGGCGGTGCAGGCGGAGATGGCGCGCGGCCTGCGCACCGCCAGCATCCATCGCGGCGAGGCGGAACTGGCCGAGTTGATCGCTGCCTGCGTGCCATCCGCCGAGGTCAGCGCATTCGTCAGCACCGGTAGCGAGGCGATCCACCTGGCGCTGCGCGTCGCGCGCGCCGGCACGGGGCGCCTCAAGATCGCGAAGTTCCGCGCGAACTACCATGGCTGGTTCGACTCGGTCCATGTCGCGGGTGGTCCCGGCCGGGACGGGCCCGACACGCTGGGACAGGATCCGCGCGCCGCCGAATCCCTCGTCCTGTTCGACTGGGGAGACGCCGCGGCCGTCGAGGCGGCGCTCGACGGCTCCTTCGCCGCCGTGCTGGTCGAACCGGCGGCGATGAATGCGGGCTGCTTCGCGCCACCGCCCGGATTTCTCCGGCGCCTGCGCGACGTCACGACGCGCCATGGCGTCATGCTGATCTTCGACGAGGTCGTCACCGGCTTCCGCGTCGCGCTGGGCGGCGCGCAGGAGGTCTGGGGGGTGGCGCCGGACATCTGCGTTCTGGGCAAGGCGCTCGGGGCCGGCTTCCCGATCAGCGCGGTGACGGGCACGCGCGCGGCGATGGCCATGCTGATGGACGGACGGCTGCTGCAGCGCGGCACCTTCAACGGCACGCCGGTCTGCATCGCGGCGGCGATCGCCTGCCTGCAGGAGCTGCGCGCCGGCGGCCCGGCGATCTACGCGCGCCTCGCTGCCAGCGCCGCCGGGCTCGCGGACCATGTCGCCGCCGAGGCGGCGCGCACCGGAGCCCCGGTCTGCGCCACCCATGTGACCGGCGCGCTGCAGCTCTTCGCCGGCGTGGAACGCATGGAGAGCTTCTCGGACGTCGCGCGCGCCGATCGCGACCTCGTCCTGCGCTTCACCGGCGAGATGCTGCGCGCCGGCGCGCTCGCTCTGCCGCGCGGCCTCATGTACCTGTCGACGGCGCATGGCGACGCGGAGCTCGCCGTCACGCGCGCCGCGATCACCGCGGCGATGGAAGGTTTCGCGGCGGTCTGCCGCTGAGCGGCGGCGCGTCGACGCGGCTGCGTCACGGGCCCAGATGGAATGGCGCGCGCGCGTCGCCGTCGAGAATGCGCGCGCCTATCGCCGCCGCCTCGGGAAGATGCGCCGTCAGGCGCTGGAACTTCGCGCGCACCTGCGCCTCGGGCAACGGGTTGGCCGGATCGCCCGGCACGTCGCCGACCGATTCCGTGCGGACGGCGCCGTCGGCGAGGCGCAGCACGATGCGCGCACCGCGTCGACCGGCGGCGGTGAGGGCCGGGTCCTCCGCCAGTTCGACCAGGGCTTCGAGCCGGCGCAGTTCCGCATCGTCCATCGCCAGATAGGATTCGGGCGACAGGTCGCCGAAGCGCAGCCCCGCGGCGACGCCGAAGGACAGGCTGAACTGCGCGGCGATCGGCGTGGGGGGCGCGCGATTCGCCGCGTAGCGCAGGGCCTCGGCATAGGTCTCCAGCCGGATCGCGACGATGCCGCCGCTGCGTGCGACGCCCTGGCGCGCGGCGATGGCGGCGGCGGCGGCGTAATGCGCGTGCCGCACGCCCGCATAGGGCTTGAGATAGGCCTCCAGGATCAGCCATGCGCCGGCCGGCATGCGCGACGGCGCGGTATCGGTCAGCAGCGCGAGGCGCCGCGCCTCGGCGAAGCCGCCGCGCGGCGCGTCGGCGCCGCCCTGCGCGGCGGCGGCGGCGAGGATGCCAAGCAGCGCCGCATGGGCGGGATAGGAATTGCGCCCGGTCATGCCGAAGGCGAGCGGCCGGTAGAGGCTGAACGGGATCTGGCAAGCGGCGATGCGTACCGCGCGCGCCGGATCGGCGCCGCCGAGCCAGGCGGCGGCGGCGGCGGCACCCAGCGCATGCCAGGATCCGTCGACATGCATCCCCGGCCTGATGCGCCAGAGCTCGCCGGCGCGCGCGCCCAGCTCGTAGCCGAGCACGAGCGCGCGCAGCAGACGGTCGAGCGGCTGGTCCGGCGCCATGGCGAGCAGGACGGGCACGACCGCGAGCGCCGGCCGGCCATGCGCGCGCGCCAGCCCCTCGTTGGCCTCGTCCCAGCACATCGCCATGGCGGTCGTCGCCGCGAGCCCGGCCGGCCCCAGCCGCGCCGCGCAGCCCGGCAGCGCCAGCGATCCCGGGAACCAGCGCGCCAGCGAGATCGCGGTCGCGGCGACCTCGGGATGGCGCAGCCCGGACAGCACGCATCCCACCGCGTCGAGCAGCATCAGCCGCGCCTTGGCCGCCACCGCGTCGGGCAGCGCCTCCGCCGCGAGCCACGCCACTACGTCGTCGAACTCGGACTGCACGTCGCTGTCAGCCATCTCGGGGCCCATCGCATCCTCTGCTGTCTTCCGGCGAGTTCCGGGCGACAGGCTAGCAGAACGGCGCATCCAGGCGTCACGACGCGAGAGGCGCGCGGATTTCGGGCGGGCCTCGCCCGCGGCGCCTCGGAACGTCGGACCGTCGCGGAAAGCGGATCCGGGCCGGCATCGCGGCCCGGATTTCGATGCGCGGTTCGGGCAGGACAGGCAGACGCGGATGGAGATCGATCTTCCCGAGGTCATGGCCGAGGTGGACGCCGCGTTCATGGAGTACGAACGCGCGCGCGCGACGAACGGCGTGGCGGCGCTCGATCGCCTCTTGCTCGACAGTCCGGGCAAAAACTCGCCACGGCATCGCGAAGAACCTGCACGGGCATGCCGAGATCGCGGCGTTCGCGGCCGCCCGCGCGCCCACCGGTCGCCGCGCGCGCTGCGGCGGATCCGCGTGACGCGCGCCCGTTCCACGCATCGGCGGCGCAGGCTTGCGGCTTGCATTTCCCGCCACGCGCGGCAGCATCCCCGCCATGCCGCAGCGGCCATCGCCGCGCCGTCGGCATGCGAGAGCGAAAGCGAAGCCTGCGGCCGCAGGCAGGGGACAGACCGGGGGAAAGCGACGATGGCGAAGGGCAGCAACAGGCGGCACGGTTTCCGGACGCGCGCCATCCATCACGGCTACGATCCCGCGGACCATCTGGGTTCGGTGTCGCCACCGGTCTTCATGACCTCGACCTATGCCTTCGCCAATGTCGCGGAGAGCGAGCAGGTGATGGCGGAGGAACGCGACGGCTATCTCTACGGCCGCGAACGCAATCCGACCCAGGCGCTGCTCGAAGCGCGGCTTGCCGAACTCGAGGGCGCCGAGGCCTGCGTCGTGACCGCTTCCGGCATGGCGGCGATCGGATCGCTGTTCCTGTCGCTGCTGTCCCAGGGCGACGAACTGGTGATCCACCCGACCGTCTATTCGAACACCGTCTCGGTCACCGGCAACGCGCTGCCGCGCTTCGGCATCCGCGTGGTCAAGGCCGACATGCGCGACCTCGATTCGCTGGCGGCTGCGATCGGGCCGCGCACGAAGCTGGTCTACATGGAGACACCGATCAACCCGACGGCCGAAGTGCTCGACATCGCCGCCGTCGCGGCCGTCGTCCATGCGCGCGGCGCGCGCCTGATCGTCGATTCCACCTTCGCCTCGCCGGCGGTGCAGCGACCGATCGAGCACGGCGCCGACATCGTCGTTCATTCGCTGACCAAGTACATCAATGGCCATGGCGACCTGCTGGGCGGCGCCGTGCTGGGCGACGCGCCGACCATCCGCGAGGTCCGTGGCCAGGGCCTGCGCTATATCACCGGCGCGACGCTCTCGCCGCTGTCCTGCTTCCTGGTGATGCGCGGGCTCAAGACGCTCGGGCTCAGGATGCGTGCGCACAGCGAAGCCGGGCTCGCGATCGCGCGCATGCTGCACGACCACCCGGCGGTCGCGACGGTGCGCTATCCCTATCTGCCAGGCTCGCCGGGCCATGCGGCGGCGCTGCGCCAGATGGAGGGCGGCAGCGCGATGATGTCGGTCGAGCTGAAGGGCGGCTTCGCGGCCGCCGTGCGCTTCATGGACAGGCTCGAGCTGTTCCAGCGCGCGGTGAGCCTGGGCGACGTCGACTCGCTGGTGATGCATCCCGGCAGCCTGATCGCCGCGCGGCAGCGGGTCTATCCGGAGGCGAAGCTGGCCGACGGGGTCGGCATGGAGCTGATCCGCGTGTCGATCGGCCTCGAGGACGTCGAGGACCTGATCGCCGATCTGCGCCAGGCGCTGGAGGGAGAGGGCTGAACCGCCTGCTCCCTCCCCGCCCGGCGATCCCGGCCGCGCGGCGCGGCCGGGACCGGGCATTGCTCACACCCAGTGCCAGTCCTGGATGTTCCAGGTGATGTCGGTGACGTACTGGTTGGGCGCCGGACCGACGAGCTGCTTGCGCTTGAGATGGCCCTGCACCGATCCGCCCTGCGCCGCGAAGGGCACTTCCTCGTGCAGGATCTCCTGGATGCGGTGATAGGTCGCGATCCGATCGGCCTGTTCGGTCTGCGTCACGCCGAGCTCAAGAAGGCGATCGACTTCCGCGTTCTCGTACTGCACGTAGTTGCTGCCCTGCCGGTGCTTGACGGGGATCATCCTGGAATGCGCCCGCGCCGTGTAGTCGGGATCCAGGCCCACGGTCGGATCCCAGCCGACGAGCAGCGTGTCGAACTGGGAACGCGTCGTGAATTCGCCCCATACGACCGAGGCCGGCATGTTGCGGATCTCCATCTCGACGCCGATCTGCTTCCAGTTCTGCTGGAACAGCGCCTGACAGCCCTGGCGCGCCACGTTGCCCGCGGTGGTCGACATCGTGAACTTCAGTTCGACGCCGTCCTTCTGGCGGATGCCGTTGGCGCCGCGCCGCCAGCCCGCCTCGTCGAGGATCTTCTCGGCCCCCGCCGGGTCGTTCGTATAGTCCTTGAGATTGTTGTTGTAGGCCCAGTGCGTGGGCTGCAGATAAGAAAGCGAACGCGGCCAGGTGCCGAAATAGATGTCGTCGATCGACTTCTGCATCTGCAGCGCCATGGTCAGCGCCTTGCGCACCCGGGCATCCGCGAATTGCGGCTTGCCGCAGTTGTAGTAGATGAACTGGACGTTCGGCGTCGGATAGACGAGGAAGTCGCGATCGGCGAGGTTGCGCCCCTCGGCCCAGCGATCGGGCGGCACGCCGAGCAGGCCGAAATAGTCGATCTCTCCGGTGCGCGCCTGGCCATAGGCGGCCATGGTATCGGGCACGAATTTGTGGATGAACTGCCGCACCTTCGCAGGCCCGCGGTGATAGTTCGGGTTGCGCTCGTAGACCATGTGGCTGCCGGCCGTGCGGCTGCGCAGCAGGAAGGGACCCGTGCCGACCGGATTGGCGTTGAACGCCGCCGTCGCCAGGTTCGCCTCGTTGCCGAGGATGTGCCGCGGGATGATGTGCATGTTCTGCCATGCCCAGAGGAACGGCACGAACTGGCGGGAAAGCTCGATCTCGATCGTGAAGTCGTCCTTGACCCGGAATGCCTTGATCAGGTCGAAGCCCGTGCGGCTGCGCACCGGCGTGTTCGGGCTGACGATCGCCTGGTAGGTGAACTCGACGTCCTTCGCGGTGAAGGGCGCCCCGTCGCTCCACTTCACGTCGCGCTTGAGATTGATCGTCCAGGTCAGTCCGTCGGCCGAAACGCCGCCGTTCTGGCGCGACGGCACCTGCGCGGCGAGATTGGGGATGAAAGCGCCCTTGTCGTTGATGTCCCAGAGCGCGTCGAAGAGGCACGCCTCCGGCACGTTCTCGGTCCCGGCGTTGACGAAGAGGATCGGGTTGAACTGCACCGGCTCCTGCGTCATGCCGAGGATGATACGGTCGCGGTTGATCGCCTGGCCCCAGACGGCGGGCGCGGCGAGCAGCGAGGCGCCGGCGGCGCCCCCTGCGAGCGCGGTACGGCGAGAAATGCGGATCGTCATGTCGTGTCGTCTCCCTTGGTTTGCGGTCACGGATCCATCCTGAGGCGCGGATCAAGCGCGTCGCGCAGGCCGTCGCCGAGGAAGTTGAAGCCCATCACCGTGGCGGTGATGGCGATGCCCGGCAGGATCGCCAGCCAGGGCACGGTGTCGAAATAGCCCTGGGCGTTGGTCAGCATGTTGCCCCAGGACGCCAGCGGCGGCTGCACGCCGTAGCCGAGATAGGAGATGTAGCTCTCCATCAGCACGGCCGAGGCGACTTTGAGCGTCGCCGCGACGAGGATCGGCGCGGCAGCGTTGGGCAGCAGCTCGCGGAACATGATTCGGGCGCGCGACGCGCCGAGCGCGCGGGCGGCGGCCACGAAATCCTGCTCCTTGAGATTGAGGATCTCGGCACGCACGATCCGGCTGACCTCCATCCAGGACGTCAGCCCGATGACGAGCGAGATCGACAGCAGCGTCGGCGGCACGAAGGCGGCGACGACGAGCAGCAGGAAGACCTGCGGGAAGCACAGCATCGTGTCGACGAAGCGCATCAGCAGCGTGTCGGCGACGCCGCCGAGATAGCCGGCTGCGATGCCGATCACGGCACCGGTCAGCACGGTGGTCGCCATCGCGACGAGCCCGACCGTGAGCGACACGCGCCCGCCATGGAGAAGGCGCGAGAGCGTGTCCCGACCGAGCTCGTCGGTGCCGAGCAGGAATCGCGGGTCGGCGAAGGGCGCCAGGAAACGCACCGAGGTGTCGAGCAGCGTCGGATCCTGCGGCGCCAGCACCGGGGCGAACAGCGCGGCCGAGAGCAGCAGCGCCACGACGATCCCGCCGACGAACGCGACGCGATGGTGCAGGAAGCGCCGCCAGACCCGTCCCGAGCCTGCCGCTTGCGCCCTCACGACAGCCTCACGCGCGGATCGATCGCCGCGATGGCGATGTCCGCGAGCAGATTGCCGACGATGACGAAGATCGCCGTGAACATCATCATCCCCATCAGGATCGGATATTCCTTCATCGTCAAGGCGTCCACGAACAGCCGCCCCATGCCGGGCCAGGCGAAGATCGTCTCGGTGACCAGCGCGCCCGAAAAGAGGAAGGGCAGCTCGACGCCGAGCAGCGCGATCAGCGGCTTGGCGGCATTGGGAAAGGCGTGGCGCAGCAGGCGTACGCGCGGCGACAGGCCCTTGGCGCGCGCCGTGCGCATGAAATCCTGCTGCAGCGCCTCGAGAAAGGCCGAGCGCGCGTAGCGGCTCCAGGTCGCGGTGATGACGAGGGCGAGCACCAGCGTCGGCAGGATCAGATGGCGAAGCAGCGACAGGACGCTGCCCTCCTCGCCGAGCTCCCACATGCCGCCCGACGGCAGCCAGCGCAACTCGAGCGCGAAGACGTAGATCGCCATCAGGCCGAACCAGAAGGTCGGGAAGGACAGCGCCACCAGCGCGCCCGACGTGGCCAGGATGTCGAAGACCGAATAGCGCCGCGTCGCGCCCAGCACCCCGATCGCGAGGCCGACGACGATCGCCACCGAGAGCGCGCTGCCCATGAGCAGCAGCGTCGCCGGCACCCGCTCGAGGATCACGCCCAGCACCGGCCGGCCGCCGAAGAAGGTGTAGCCCCAGTTGCCGGTGAAGATCCCGCTCGCCCATTTCGCGTACTGGATGTGGACGGGCTGGTCGAGCCCGAAGAGCACCTTGATGCGCTCGATGTCCTGCGCCTGGATCGTCGGGTTGAGCGTGTAGACGGCAAGCGGCCCGCCGGGCGCCAGATGCATCAGGCCGAAGCCGATGACCGACACGCCGATCAGCAGCGGCACGGCCTGCAGCAGGCGGCGCAGCAGGAACCCGATCATGGCTGCACCAGATGGCAGGCGACGCGGTGCCCGGGCGCGATCTCGCGCGGCACCGGCGCCTCGCGCGCGCAGGCCTCCACCGCCAGCGGGCAGCGCGGATGGAAATGGCAGCCCGACGGCGGGCGCGCAGGGCTCGGCACGTCGCCGCGCGCGACATGGCGCGTCCTGCGGCGCCCGGGCACCGGCTCCGGCACCGCGGCGAGCAGCGCCTGCGTGTAGGGATGCCGCGCGCCGAAGAACAGCGCATCGCGCGACGCGGTCTCGACGATACGCCCGAGATACATAACCGCGACGCGGTCAGCGACGTGGCTGACCACCGCGAGATTGTGCGAGATCATCACATAGGCGAGGCCCAGCTCGGTCTGCAGACGCCGCATCAGGTTGACGATCTGCGCCTGGATCGAGACGTCGAGCGCGCTCACCGGCTCGTCGCCGATGACCAGCTCGGGACGCAGCGCGAGCGCGCGCGCGATGCCGATGCGCTGCCGCTGCCCGCCGCTGAACTCGTGCGGGTAGCGGCGCACCGCCTCCTGCGGCAGTCCCACCATATCGAGCAGTTCGGCGACGCGCGCGCGGCGCTGCCCAGCGTCGCCGATGCGATGGATCTCGAAGGGCGCGGACAGGATCGCGCCCACGGTCATGCGCGGATTCAGGCTCGAATACGGATCCTGGAAAATGATCTGCATGCGGCGGCGGAAAGGCGCGAGCTCGCGCTGGCCGCGGCGCGCGATCTCCTCGCCGCCGAAGCGGATGCTGCCGCCGGTCGGATCCACAAGCCGCAGGATCGCCTTGCCGGTCGTCGTCTTGCCGCAGCCGCTCTCGCCGACCAGCGCGAGCGTCTCGCCGCGCCCCACCGCGAGGTCGACGCCGTCGACCGCGCGCACCGTGCCGACCCGGCGGCGCATCAGACCCGCGCGGATCGGGAAATGCACCTGCAGTCCCGAAACCGAGAGCAGCGGCTCAGCCATCGAAGGGCTCCCAGCAGGCGAGGCGATGGCGAGGCGCCGTTTCCACCAGCGGCGGTGCCTCGGCACGGCAACGCTCCGTGGCACGCGCACAGCGCGGTGCGAAGGCGCAGCCCGCGGGCCGCTCGCCCGGCGCCGGCACGACGCCCGGGATCTCCGGCAGCACGTCCGGCCGCGAGCGCTCGATGCGCGGGATGCTGGCGAGCAGACCGCGCGCATAGGGATGACGCGCGCCGGCGAAGAGCGCGTCGACGGGCGCTTCCTCGACGATGCGTCCCGCGTACATCACCGCGACGCGATGCGCGTTCTCGGCGATGACGGCGAGATCGTGCGTGATCAGCAGGATCGCGCTGCCCAGTTCGCGCTGCAGTTCGCCGAGCAGTTCCAGGATCTGGGCCTGCACGGTGACGTCGAGCGCCGTGGTCGGCTCGTCGGCGACGAGCAGCGCCGGCCGGCAGGCGATCGCCATCGCGATCATCGCGCGCTGACGCATGCCGCCGGACAGCAGATGCGGATGCGAGGCCGCCACCCGGACCGGATCGGGTATGCCGACGAGACGCAGCAATTCCTGGGCGCGCGACGCCGCCGCCGCCGCGTCCAGCCCGAGATGGCGCATCGCCGGCTCGGCGATCTGCCGGCCGACGGTCATCACCGGATTGAGCGAGGTCATCGGCTCCTGGAACACCATCGAGAGCACGCGTCCGCGCAGGGCCGACATCTCGCCCTCCGGCAGCGCCATCACCTCGACGCCGTCGAGCGCGACCTGGCCGCGCACGAGGCCGGAGAGCGGCGGCTCGAGGAGCCGCATGATCGACAGCGCGGTGAGGGTCTTGCCGCTGCCGCTTTCGCCCACCAGACCTAGCGTCTCGCCGCGATCGAGGTCGAAGGACACGCCGTCGACGAGGCGCAATGCCTGCGGCGACGACGGCACATGCAGTTCCAGCCCGCGCACAGACAGCAGGGGGACATGCTGCGCGGGTCCGGTATCCATGCGCGCGCTCGTCGCCGCCGCGGTCATCGCGTCCAGGCCCCCTGGCCAATGCGCCGCAGACAGGTCAT
>JBIKXN010000253.1:0-5740 GCA_044355765.1 Alphaproteobacteria bacterium | reverse complement strand
GCACGCGCCAGACATTGCCCTCGCGCACGGCCCGCGTGCGCAGATTGGCGAGGTCGCTGCCGGTGTCGGGCTCGGTGAACACGGCGGTAGGCAGGATCGACCCGTCGGCGATGCGCGGCAGGTAACGCGCGCGCTGCTCGGGCGTCCCGCCAAGGCGCACCAGCTCGGCGGCGATCTCGGATCTTGTCGCGAGCGAGCCCACGATCAGCGACGCGGCGGAGAGCTCCTCGGTGCTGGCGCACATCGCGGCCTTGCCGAGCCCCAGCCCGCCGAATTCCTCCGGCACGGTGAGCCCGAATACGCCGAGCGACGCCACGGAGGAGACGACGTCCATCGGCACGAGCGCGTCGTCGCGGTGCCAGGCCTGGGCGCGCGGCGCGACCTGCTCGCGCGCGAAGCGCCGCAACGTCGCGGCCATCGCGTCGATGCCCGCGTCGCCGTAGCTGGGCTCCAGCAGGTCGTCGTCGAGCAGCGCCGCCAGACGCTCGCGCGCCGCCGGCGTCGCCTCGGCCACGATCGCCGCCACGTCGGGATCGGCGAGCAGCGCGGCGGCCTCGGCGCCGAGGCCGAGATCGGCAGGCCGCGCGATCTCCGCCTGGCTCATCGCGATGCCCGTGCCCAGCTGCAGCAGCGTTTCCGCTGCACCGAGCGTGGCGATCAGCGCGTCGCGCTCGCCGAGCGCGCCGGTCGCCGCGCGGGCGTCGCGCCAGTCGATCAGCGCGTGCAGCCCGGCGACGCTTGCCGCCATCCAGGCGAATCCATGGGCGGCGTATTGATGGGCGTCCAGCGCCGCCGCGTCGACGCGTCCCGTCGGCGCGACACGCGCCGCCAGCGCCGCACGGGCAGCGGCCAGATGGCGTTGCGCCGCGGCGAGGGCGCGGCTCTCCCGGGATGTCGACATGCCGGGCCAATCTGGGAGCGAGGAGACGCGCGGTCAACCGCGACCGGGTCGCGGCGTCGCGCCGGAATCTCGGCCGCGCGCTTTCGGTTGCGTGCTTTCGGTTGCGTGGGGGGCGGGCGTGTAGAAACCTCCGCGCCATGACAACGCAGGATCGTGACGGGGCGGGCGACGCGGCGGCGGCGCTGCGCGAAGGCCGGGAGGCGCATCGCCGCGGCGACTTCGTGGCGGCGGCCGCGGCCTATGGGCGCGCCTGCGATGCCGATCCCGGCCTTGCCGAGGCCTGGCATCTGCTGGGGCTCGCCACCGCCCAGCGTGGCGATCGCGCCCGCGGTGTCGGCCTGGTCGAACGCGCGATCGCGCTGGCGCCCGACATCGCCGTGTTCCACCACAACCTCGCGAAGATGCTGTCGGAGCTGGGCCGGCCGCTGGAGGCGGAGGCGCGCGCGGCGCGCGCGACCGAACTGGCGCCCGGCTACGCCGACGCGCATTTCACCCGCGCGGTGATCCTCAACGCGCTCGGCCGGATCGACGCGGCGGTCGACTCTTTCCGCGCCGCCGCGGCGGCCGATCCGGGTCATGCCGACACGCAATACAATCTGGGCGCGCTGCTGGAGAACCGGCGCGACCTGCCGGCGGCGGTCGCGCATTACGCGCGTGTGGCCGAGCTCGATCCCGGCCGCGCGTATCTGCCGGGACGGCTGCTGCACGCCCGCATGTTGATGTGCGACTGGTCGCAGCTGGAGCCGCTCGGCGCGCGGATCGCCGAAGGCCTCGCGGCCGGCGAGCGGATCGTGACGCCCTTCGGCTACCAGGGCGTGTGCATGTCCGAGGAGCTTCTGCAGCGCTGCGCGCGCATCTACGCGGCCGACGTGTTTCCGTCCGGCGTGGCGTCGCCGCCGGTTGCGCCGCGCGGCGAGGGTCCGATCCGCGTGGGATATGTCTGCGGCGAGTTCCGCGAGCAGGCGACCTCGATCCTGATGACGCAGGTCTGGGAGACCCACGACCGCGAGCGCTTCGAGATCCACGCCTTCGACAGCGGGCGCGCCGATGAGAGCCCGCGGCGCCGACGCATCGAAGACGCCTTCGCCGGCCGCATGCTCTCGATCGCGCGGTTGTCCGATGCCGCCGCGGCGCAGGCGATCCGCGCGCGCGGCATCGACATACTGGTCAATCTGAACGGCTATTTCGGGTCCGTGCGCCAGGGCGTCTTCGCGCTGCGGCCGAGCCCGGTCCAGGTCAATTTCCTGGGCTTTCCGGGCACGCTGGGCGCGCCCTACATGGACTACATCGTCGCCGATCCGGTCGTGCTGCCGCCCGCCAGCGCGCGCTGGTACGACGAGGCGGTCGTGCGGCTGCCCGACAGCTACCAGCCGACCGATGCGACGCGCGCGATCGCACCCGGACAGGTCGGCCGCGCCGATTGCGGGCTGCCCGAGCGCGGGGTGGTGTTCTGCTGCTTCAACAACAACTACAAGATCCTGCCGGAGATCTTCGCGGTCTGGATGCGCCTGCTGCGCGCGGTGCCGGGCAGCGTGCTGTGGCTGATCGAGGACAACCCGCATGTCGCCGCGAATCTCCGCCGCGAGGCGGTGCTGCGCGGCGTCGCGCCGGAGCGTCTGGTCTTCGCGCGGCGCCTTCGGCAGCCGGAGCATCTGGCGCGGCATCGCTGCGCCGACCTGTTCCTCGACACGCTTCCCTACAACGCCCACACCACCGCGAGCGACGCGCTCTGGGCCGGGCTGCCGCTGCTGACCTGTCGCGGCACGACCTTTCCGGGCCGCGTCGCCGCCAGCCTGCTGCGTTCGGTGGGGCTGCCCGAACTGGTGGCGGAGGATCTGCGCGACTACGAGGCGCGCGCGCTCGCCCTGGCCCGCGATCCCGCGCGTCTCGCGGCCCTGGCGCTGCACCTGCGCACGCGCGGCCGCCAGAGCGCGCTCTTCGATACGCAGACCTACGTGCGGCATCTCGAAACGGCTTTCGCGGCCATGCATGCGCGGCGCCGCGCCGGGCTGGCGCCGGCAGCGATCGACGTGGGCAGACCGTCGACCTAGCGCAGCTTCCGGCCGCACGGAACCGGAGAGGGATTCCCTGCCGGCGCGAAACGTGGATAGCGCTGGCGACTGGGCCGGGGGAGGCCAGCATGGATGGCCGCAGCTTTGCCGAAGCTCTGTGGCGTCGGATCCTGGCCGCGGGCGAAGAGGGCACGTCTGGTCGCGCGACGCCAGCCGCGAGGCGCGAACCTGCTCCCCCCACTATGCGCCAAGCGCGTCGGGGAGGCTTGGAGGGGGGCGGTGCCGGTGGGCGCAACCGCGCACGCGGCCGTCACCTCTTGCGACGCGGGTGGCCCATTGCCTCGCGGCACCGGCCGCGTCAGTTTCCAGCCATGTCGTTCCTCGATCGCATCGCCGAGTGCAATGCCCACGATCTCGGCAATTTCCGGCCCTTCCTGGTCGCCGGGCGGCCGGTGGGGTGGGTGCGTCACGCGCTCGCCGCGCAACTCGCCGCACGCCACCCGACGCTGCTGCTCGAGCCCGGGGCGCTGGCGCTCGACCCCCGACTGGCGGACCACGCCGCGCGCAGCGCCGCGATGGACGCGGTGGTGCGCGCGATGGAACGCGACGGGCTGGTGTCGGGACGGCGCGACGAATTCTATCCCGTGGCGCCGCATATCGGCGCCCCGCCGCTGCTGCAGCTCGAGCGCGCGGCCGTCTCGGCCTTCGGCATTCCCGCCTGCGGCGTCCACATGACCGGCTTCGTGCGCAGGCGCGACGGGATCCATGTCTGGGTGCCGCGTCGCGCGCGCGGCAAGTCGACCTATCCGGGCATGCTCGACAACACGGTCGCCGGCGGCCAGCCGGTCGGGATCGGCATCTTCGAGAACCTGGTCAAGGAATGCGCCGAGGAAGCGTCGATCCCCGAACCCCTCGCGCGCCGCGCGCTGCCGGTCGGCACGGTGTCCTATTGCATGGAGGCGCCCGACGGGCTGAAACCCGACGTCCAGTTCTGTTTCGATCTGGAAATGCCCGAGGACTTCGTGCCGCGACCCGCCGATGGCGAGATGGAGGGTTTCGAGCTGTGGCCGGCCGCGCGCGTGATGGAGACGGTACGCGGCACGCGCGCGTTCAAGTTCAACTGCAATCTCGTGCTGATCGATTTCTTCCTGCGTCACGGGCTGATCGGCGCGCAGGACCCGGACCGTCCGGCGCTCGCCGCCGGGCTGCGCGCGCTCCATCCGACGGCGTCCTGACATCGTGCGGCCGCGCCGGACGCCACCGATCCGCCGGCCCGGGCGCGTGATCCGAGGCGCGCTGGCGGCGCTCGTCTCGCTCGCCGCCGTGGCGACCGACGCCGCCGAACCGCCGCCGTCGCGGATCCCCGCGCATCCGCTGGAGCGCGCCGCGGGCGGGCCGGACGAACTCCTGGTCGTGCTGCGGCCGGTCCCCGGTCCTGGGCCGCATCCCGCCGTGGTGCTGCTCCATGGCTGCGGCGGTCTGCGCGGCGAGGATGGGACGATCCGGGCGCGCGACGCGCAGTGGGGCCGGCAACTGGTCGCGCGCGGCTTCGTCGTGCTTCATGTCGACAGCTTCGCGTCGCGAGGCGAGGGTTCGATCTGCGGCCAGCGCATGGAAGATCGCCGCATCCGCGCGGGCCTGGAACGTGCGCGCGACGCCTATGCGGCGTTGCTGCATCTGCAGACGCGCGCCGACATACGTCCGGGCGCCGTGGCTCTGATGGGATGGTCGAATGGCGGCAGCGCCACGCTCTGGGCGCTGGCACGCGACAGCCGCGCGCGTCCGGATGCGCTTGCGCAGGATTTCGCCGCCGGGGTGGCTTTCTACCCGGGCTGCCGCAGCCTGTCGCAACGTCGCGCGCCGTGGCTACCCGTGGCGCCCGTGCTGCTGCTGGTGGGCGAGGCGGACGACTGGACGCCGGCAGCGCCTTGCGTGACGCTCGCAGGACGCGCGCAAGGCGGCGTCGATCTGCGCCTCTATCCCGGCGCGCATCACGATTTCGACGCGCCAGGGCTCAAGCCGGTCGTGCGCCGCGGCATCGGCTCGACCGCGAGCGGCGCGGCGACGATCGGTACCGATCCCGCCGCGCGCGCCGACGCGCTGCACCGCGTCCCGGAATTCCTCGCGCCGCTCGTGGCATCGCGCTGAGCGCCGCCTGCTGCGCGTCCTGACTGCGTCGACCAAGGAGAAGAGCCCGACCATGGACCCTGCCTTCCTGATGATCCAAGGGGCGCCGCAGCCGGTGGCGCCGTTCAGCCATGCGGTGCGCGTCGGGCCCTGGCTGTTCGTCACCGGTCAGATGCCCACCTGGCCTGACGACGATTCGCGGCCGCTGCCGGCTGGTGTCGAGGCGCAGACGCGCCGGGTGATGGACAATCTGGCGATCGTGCTGGCGGGCGCAGGCTATGCCATGTCCGACGTCGTCCAGGCGCGCGTCTATCTGACGGAGTTCGAGCGCGACTACGCGGCGATGAATGCGGTCTATCGTGCCTGTTTCGCTCCGGGCCGGCTGCCGGCGCGCACCTGCGTGGGCGTCACCGGCCTCGCGCGCGGCGCGCTGGTCGAGATCGATCTGGTGGCCTGGAAAGCCTGAGGCGGGGCGTCGCCGCTCAGTCGAAGCCCAGCTCGCGGCGCAGCGCCGCCGGGTCGGCGTCGGCGTCGCGCAGCGCTGCGAGGCTCGGGGCGCCGCTGCGCTTGGCGAGCCTTTCGCCTCCCGGCCCGGCGAGCAGCGCGTGATGGTGCCAGTCCGGCACTGGCAGTCCGAGCAGCGCCTGGATCAGTCGATGGACATGGGTGGCGTGGAACAGGTCCTCGCCGCGCGTCACCA
>JBIKXN010000252.1:0-5754 GCA_044355765.1 Alphaproteobacteria bacterium | reverse complement strand
GTCCGCCTCTGGTTCGCCAAGGTGAACTGACGCAACGGACCCGGCCCGCCGACGCGGGCCGGGTCCGACGCCGATGCGCCACGCGATGACAAGACCCCGGCGCCGCGCATGATCGTCGTCCTCGCCTCGCGCCTCATCCAGGGGCTTCTGGTGATGCTGACGGTCACCGCCCTCGCCTTCATGATGTTCCGCTTCGTCGGCGATCCCGTGCTGACAATGTCGCGCGAGGACGCCACGCCCCAGGAACGCGCGGACCTGCGCGCGAGCCTTGGCCTGGATCGACCGGTCCTGCTCCAGTACGCCCGCTTCGTGGGGCGCGTGGTCCAGGGCGATCTGGGCATCAGCTACCGCAACCAGCGCCCGGTCGCGCGGCTGATCGCCGATCGCCTGCCGGCCACCCTGGAACTGGTGCTGGCCGCCACCCTGCTGGCACTGGCGTTCGGCATCCCGCTGGGCGTGCTCTGCGCGCTGCGACCCGACGGGATCCTCGCGCGCGCGGTCCAGGCCCTGTCGCTGGTCGGCATCTCGACGCCGACCTTTGTCACCGGCATCGCGCTCATCCTGGTGTTCGCGGTTGGACTGAAGCTGGTGCCGTCCTTCGGCCGCGGCGAGGTCGTGACGCTGGGCGGGTGGACGACAGGCTACCTGACCGCCAGCGGCCTGCGATCGCTGATCCTGCCGGCGATCACCCTGTCGCTGTTCCAGCTGACCCTGATCATGCGGCTGGTGCGGTCGGAGATGATCGATGTCCTGTCGGCGGACTATATCCGCTTCGCCCGCGCCCGCGGCCTGCCGCCGACCTATGTGCATTACCGCCTGGCGCTGCGCAACGCGCTGATGCCGGTGATCACCGTCACCGGGCTGCAGATCGGCCAGTTGATCGCCTTCGCGATCGTCACCGAGACCGTGTTCCAGTGGCCCGGGATGGGATTGCTCTTCATCCAGGCGGTCGGGTTCTCGGACATCCCGGTGATGTCCGCCTATCTGCTCTTCGTGGGCGCGCTCTTCGTCGCCCTCAACACGCTGGTCGACCTGGTCTATGTGCTGGTTGACCCTCGGTTGCGAACCAGCGTCGCATGACGGCCGCCGCCCTGCGCCGGATACCGCCTTCGGTCGCGCTCGCCGCCGCAATGGCGCTGCTGCTGATGCTCGCGGCCGCCGGCGCGCCGCTGCTCGCGCCTTTCGATCCCACCGACATTCGCAGCTTCAACCTCGCCGACTCGGAGATCCCGCCGGTGTTCGCGGATGGCGGAGACCGGCGCTTCCTGCTGGGCACCGACAACCAGGGCCGCGATATGCTCTCCGCGATCCTCTACGGGGCGCGGGTGTCGATCGCGATCGGCGCGAGCGCGGTCTGCACCGCCGCCATGCTGGGCGTGGCGCTGGGCCTGATCGCCGGCTATGCCGGCGGACGCGTCGACGCCGCGATCATGCGGGTCGCCGACGTCATCCTCAGTTTCCCCACCATCCTGCTGGCGCTGCTGGTCGCAGGTCTGGCGAAGGCGCTGCTGCCGGGTGCGGAGGCCACGCGCCTGGCGCCGCTCGTGCTTATCGGTGCGATCGCGGTCCACGACTGGGTGCAATACGCGCGTACCGTGCGCGCCGCCACCATGGTCGAGAGCGCCAAGGACTACGTGAAGGCGGCGAGGGTGATCGGTCTTCCGCCGACGCGGATCCTGCTGCGCCATGTCCTGCCGAACGTCGCAGGGCCGGTGCTGGTGATCGCGACCATCCATCTGGCCGGTGCCGTCCTGACCGAGGCGACGCTGTCCTTCCTGGGCGTCGGCATGCCGCCGACCTATCCGTCGCTCGGCACGCTGATCCGAATCGGCAACGAGTTCGTGTTCTCCGGCATCTGGTGGATCGCTACGCTGCCGGCGGCGACGCTGGTGATCCTGGTCCTCGCGGTCAACGTCGTCGGCGACTGGCTGCGCGATCGCTTCAATCCCAAGCTGCGGAGCCGGCGATGAGCAGCGCGACGCCCGTGCTCGACATCGAGGGGCTGCGCGTCCTCTATCCGCGCGAGGACGGCACGCCGCTCGCCGCCGTCGACGACCTGTCGCTGCGCATCGCGGCCGGCGAGATCCATGCCGTCGTCGGAGAGTCCGGCGCGGGCAAGAGCACGGCCGGCAACGCCGTGCTCGGCATCCTCGAACAGCCCGGCCATGTGGCCGCCGGCAGCATCCGTATCGCCGGCGCCTTGCTGGACCCGCGCACGGGGCGCGCTCCCGGCATCGTCCCCGGTCGCGACATCGGCGCGGTGTTCCAGGACCCGATGACTTCGCTCAACCCGCTCTTCACGGTCGAGACCCAGATCGGCGAGGCGATGCGCCACCATCTGGGCATCGGCCGCGCCGAGGCCAGGCGGCGCGCGCTCGAACTGCTGCGCGCCGTCGGTATCCCCGAACCCGATCGGCGGCTGCGCTACTATCCCCACCAGCTGTCGGGCGGTCAGCGCCAGCGCGTCGTGATCGCCGCCGCGCTCGCCTGCGATCCGAAGCTGATCATCGCCGACGAGCCGACCACCGCGCTCGACGTCTCGGTACAGGCGCAGATCCTGGCGCTGCTGCGCGAACTGGCCGACCGGCGCGGGGTCGGCATCATGCTGGTGACCCACAACATGGGCGTCGTCGCCGAGATCGCCGACCGTGTCACGATCATGCGCCACGGCCGGATGGTCGAGAGCGGTCCCGTCGCCGCCGTCCTGGGCGCGCCGCGCGACCCCTATGCGCGCGACCTCATCGCTTCGGTGCCGCCGGTCGACCGCAGGCTGGAACGCTTCGCCACGCCCGATCCGGGTGCCGCGTCCGCCGTGGCGGCGCGCGCGCGGCTGGCGGCGCGTGCCGCGCCGGCGCGCAAGACCGTGCCGAGCGATCCCACGCCGCTGCTCGCGGTCGAAGGCCTGACGGTCGATTTCCGCACCCGCGGCGGATTTTTCGGCTTCGGCGCGCGGCACTTCCGCGCCGTCGACGGCGTCGGGTTCGAGCTGCGCGCCGGCGAGATACTGGGCCTGGTGGGCGAGAGTGGGTCGGGCAAGTCCACGGTGGCCAACGCGATCGCCGGGCTGGTACGTCCCACCGGCGGCGCGATCCGGCTTGGCGGACGACCGCTGGCGCAGCGGCCCTCTCGCCAGGAACGCCGGACGGTGCAGATGGTGTTCCAGGATCCCTACGCGTCGCTCAACCCGCGCCTGCGCGTGACGACGACCCTGCGCGAGCCGATCCTATTCTACGAGCCGGCGCGCAGCCGCGCCGACGCCGACGCTGATGCCGCGCTGCTGCTCGCGGCGGTCGGGCTCGCGCCGGATTCCGGCGCGCGCTTTCCCCATGCCTTTTCGGGCGGCCAGCGCCAACGCGTCTCGATCGCCCGCGCGCTCGCCGCGCGGCCGCAGCTTCTGATCTGCGACGAGCCGACCTCGTCGCTCGACGTCTCGGTCCAGGCCCAGGTGCTGAACCTGCTCAAGGATCTGCGCGACGCCGCCGGGCTCGCCATCCTGTTCATCAGCCACGATCTGGCGGTCGTGCGCCAGATGTGCGACCGCGTCGCGGTGATGAAGGACGGGCGGATCTGCGAGACGGCCGCGACCGAGACCCTGTTCGGGGCGCCGGCCCATCCCTACACGCGCGAGCTGATGCGGCTGGTGCCGCGGCTCGAGACCATCCACAGACGATTTCCCGCCGCCGCGGGCTGAATGGAGTTGGAGATGATCGACCTCAGGATCGACAACGGCATCGTGATCACGGTGGACGGCGCGCGGCGCGTCATCGCCGACGGCTCCGTCGCCATCGACAAGGACCGCATCGTCGCGGTCGGGCCGACGAAGAAGCTGGCGGCCGCCTGGCCTGCGCGCCGGACGATCGACGCCAGCCGCAAGGCGGTGATCCCCGGCCTGATCGACGCCCATGCGCATGCCGGACACGGGCTGATCAAGACCATGGGCGGCGGCCGCGGCGATCTCTGGTACGAGGCCTGCCACAAGGTCTACACGATCGCCTCGCCAGAGAGTTTCTGGCGCGCCGAGGCGCAGCTCGCGGCGCTGGAGCGGCTGCGATTCGGCGTCACCACCGGCGTGTCGCTCCTGGGCGGCGGCGATTCGGTGATGCGAACGGACGAGCCGGCCTATTGCGACGCGCATTGCGACGGCGTGCGCGAGGTGGGCACGCGCAGCGTCGTCGCCATCGGGCCGACGCGCCCGCCCCATCCCCGGCTCTATGCGAGGGTCGACGGCAAGCGGCGCAAGAACCGGATGGTGTCCTTCGACGACCAGATGGCGACCTGCCGGACCCTGATCGAGTCCTGGCACGGCAAGCACGGGCGGCGCCTCAACATCGCCATGCTGACGCCCACGCTGCGCGACGAGCATCGCAAGTCGATGGCCGCGGCGGATTTCGACGAAGCGGTGCGCCAGGCCAAGGCCGCCCGCGCCCTCTCGCGCGAACGCGGCACGATCTTCACCCAGGACGGGCATCAGCGCGGCAGCGTCGCCTTCGCGCATCGCAACGGGCTGCTGGGACCCGACGCGCTGCTGTCGCATTCGACCGATCTGACCCGGGCGGAGATCGCGCTCTGCGCCAGGACCGAGACCCGCATCGCGCACAACCCCTCCGCGATCGCCTCGGTCTATGGCCGCTGTCCGGCGCCGGAGCTGATCGAGGCCGGGGTCGTGGTCGCGCTCGGCTCCGACGGCACCGCGCCGGACCGCTCGGGCGACATGTTCCGGCACATGCAGCAATGCATGCACTATCACCGCCGCCATTTCCGCGACGCCAGCCTGATGCCGCCGGGAAAGATCCTGGAGATGGCGACGATCGATGCCGCGCGCGCGCTGGGCATGGACGACGATCTCGGGTCGCTGGAACCCGGCAAGAAGGCCGACGTCGTGCTGGTCGATCTCGCGCGGCCGCATCTCTACCCGTTCAACATGCCGGTCTTCCGCCTCGTCTGCTTCGCCAACGGCGCCGACGTGGACACGGTGATCGTCGACGGCCGCATCCTGCTGTCCGGCGGCAAGCCGAAATCGGTCCGCACCGAGAAGGTCCTGGACGCCGCCCAGCGCGAGACCGAGGCGATGCTCGACCGCGCCGGCCTGCGCAAGCTGATCCGCGAACCGGCCGGCATCTGGAACGCCGCGCGCTACGACACCGGCCGGGGATGAAAAACTCCCTCCAGCGCAGAAACCCCGTGGGTTTCTGCGCTGGAGAGTTTTTTCAGGACATCAGGTCGCGCAAGGCGGCAAGAATCTCGCCAGGGGCTTCCTGCGGGACGTTGTGGCCGATGCGCGGGAGCAGACGGCGCGCATAGGGGCCGGTGAACAGGCCTGCCTGGAGATCCTGCGCCGGCGCCGGCGTGACGCCGTCATCGGCGCCGTGGAGGTTGAGCGCCGGCACCGCGATCGGCGGCCGGCGCGCGAGCGCGGCCTCGATCCCGGCCACGGCCGGATCGCCGGGGGCCGCACCGTAGCGGTGGCGATAGGAATGGATCACCACGTCGACGAAGTCGGGATTGTCGAAGGAGGCGGCACTGCGCGCGAATGTCCCCGCGTCGAAGGTCCAGCACGGCGACCATAGCGTCCACAGCAGCCGGCACAGCGCGCGGCGATCGCGCGCGAGGCCGGCCCGGCCGCGCGCCGTGTGGAAATAATACTGGTACCAGAAGCGGTGCTCCTGTTCCGGCGCCGCCGGCTCGCCGGCGGCCGCGATGTCCTGGATGTTGTAGCCGGTGCAGGTGACGAGGCCGCGCACGCGCTCGGGATGC
>JBIKXN010000251.1:0-5756 GCA_044355765.1 Alphaproteobacteria bacterium | reverse complement strand
AATGCCGCCGTCGCGCGCGAATATCCACCCGTCGTCCTTCGGCCCCGGGCCGCCCGCAGCGGGAAGGCATCGATGTCGTCCGTACACGCCGCCGCCGATATGCCGGCTCTGTCGATCGTGATCCCGGCCCTGGACGAGGCGGCCGGGATCGAGGCGGCGCTGCGGTCCCTGCAGCCGCTGCGCCGGCGCGGGGCCGAACTCGTGCTCGCCGACGGCGGCAGCGCGGACGGGACGCCGGCGCGCGCCGCCGCATGGGTGGACGCGGCCTGCGCGGCGCCGCGGGGGCGGGCGTCGCAGATGAACGCGGGCGCGCGCCTCGCGCGCGCGCAGACGCTTCTGTTCCTGCATGCCGACACGCTGCTGCCGGCGGAGGCCGACACGCATGTCCTCGCCGCCGTCGCCGCCGGCGCGCATTGGGGCCGGTTCGACGTGCGCATCGCGGGGCGGCCGGCGATGCTGCGCGTGGTCGCCGCGCTGATGAACCTGCGGTCGCGCCTGACCGGCATCGCGACCGGCGACCAGGCGATCTTCGTGACCCGCGCGGCGTTCGAACGGGTCGGCGGCTTCCCCGACCAGCCGCTGATGGAGGACATCGAGATCTCGCGCCGGCTGAAGGCGATCGGGCGTCCGGCGTGCCTGCGCGCCAAGGTCACGACGTCCGGCCGGCGGTGGGAGCGCCGCGGCGTTTGGGCGACGATCGCGCTGATGTGGCGGCTGCGCTGGCGCTACTGGCGGGGCGAGACGCCGGACCGACTCGCGCGGGACTACAGGTGACCACGGCCGTCGTCGTCTTCGCGAAAGCGCCGGTGCCGGGCCTCGCCAAGACGCGCCTGGTGCCCGCGCTGGGCGAGGCCGGCGCCGCGGCGCTGGCGGAGCGGATGCTGCGCCATGCGCTGGCGCAGGCGGTGGCCGCCGATATCGGTCCGGTCGTGCTGTGCGCGACGCCCGATGCGCCGCATCCGATGCTTCGCGACATGGCGGCGGCCTGCGGCGCGGCGCTGCTGGCGCAAGGAACGGGCGATCTGGGCGCGCGCATGGCGCGCGCGCTTCGCCGCCAGTTGCGACGCTGGCCCCGCGCGCTGCTGGTCGGGACCGATGCCCCGGCGCTCGGCGCGCGCCAGTTGCGGGAAGCCGCACGCGCCCTGGCCGATCACGACGCCGTCTTCGTGCCGACGCATGACGGCGGGTATGTGCTCGTCGGCCAGCGGCGCCCCGGCGACCCGCGATGCTTCCGCGGCATGACCTGGAGCCATCCGCAGGTGATGGCAGACACGCGCCGGCGCCTCGCCGATGCCGGGCTGAGCTGGCTCGAGCTTGCGCCCGTCGTCGACATCGATGAACCAGCCGATCTCGCGTCGCTGCCGCCGGAGTGGCGCGCGGGTCATGCGCCTGGCGTCCGCTAGCCGCGCGGAGCGGCGCAGGTCCCGGCCGACGATGCTGCTATCGGGCGATGCGCCCCTCGGCCTCGGCCAGCGCCTGCGGGATCCGGGCGGCCAGGAAGTCGAATGCGCGGCGCACGAGCGCGTTGCCGTGGATCTCGCGGTGGACCGCCAGCCAGCATGGCAGCGGCGGCACCTTGAGCATCGGCAGAACGGGTACGACGCCGGGCAGCCAGGGCAGGTTGTAGACGGCGACGAAGCCGATTCCGACGGCTGCCGCCACCAGCCGCCCATAGGCGACCTGGTCGTCCGTGCGCACGGCGAAATGCCCGCGACCGATCGGCAGCCCCAGTGTCGCGAAGCCGCGCAGCAGCGTGTCGTCGCGGTCGTATCCCACAAGTCGGTGATTGAGCAGGTGCTCCGGCCGGCGCGGAACGCCGGCGTGCGCCAGATAGCGCTCGTGGGCGCAGGCGGTGATCGCCACATTGGCGAGCTTGCGCGCGACGAGCGATGCCTGGTTGGGACGCACCATGCGCACCGCGATGTCGGCTTCGCGGCGCAGCAGGTTGGCGATCTGGTTGGACGACACCAGCTCGGTCTGGATGCCAGGTTCCGCCGCCTGCAGATCGGCCAGCACCGGCGGCATGAGATAGCTTGCCGCGATCTCGCTGGTGGTGATGCGTACCGTGCCGGTGGTTCGCGTGCGCTGGAGCGTGAGCCGCTGGCGAAGCCGCTCGGCGCCTTCCTGCATGGCGCGTGCGTCCTCGGCTATGGCCAGCGCCAGCGCCGTGGGCGCGACGCCGCGGCCGGTGCGCTCGAACAGCGGTGCGCCTAGCTGCGCCTCGAGCGCCGCCACCTGACGCGACAGCGTCGGCTGCAGCGCGCCGAGCCGCTTCGCCGCCCCGCTCAGGCTGCCGGCGTCGAGCACCGCGAGAAAGCTGCGCATCAGCGCCCAGTCGAAGCTGCCTGTCTCCATCGCCGCCTTCATCCTCCAGTCCATGCATGAACGTATATCTCGATTTCGCTGATCGGCAATTGTGGAATGGCTGGCGCCGGCGCCAAAGTGGCGTCTCGCGGCCCGGCCCGCCAGAGGAGTTTGCGATGCAGCCCCGAACTGTCCTTGTCCTCGGCGCGACCGGCCGCTTCGGCGCCGCGGCCGTGACGGCCTTCGCCGCCGCGGGCTGGCGCGTTCTGGCGCAGTCCAGGCGCGCACCCGCGGCGATGCCTTCGGGGGCGGCTCATCTGGACGTGGCGCTCGCGGATACCGCGGCGCTGGTCGCGGCCGCCGCTGGCGCGCGGGTCGTGGTCCATGCCGTGAACCCGGCCTACACCGCGTGGGACCGGGACATGCTGCCGCTTGCGCGGCTCGGGCTGGACGCCGCCGAGCGTCTGAAGGCGCTCTTCATGTTGCCCGGCAACGTATACGGCTTCGGCGAGCGCATGCCACCGGTGCTGCGCGAGTACACGCCCGAGCGGCCGACCAGCGTCAAGGGTCGGCTGCGCGTCGCGCTGGAGGCGGAGATCTGCGCGCGGGCCGAGCGGGGGCAGCTGCGCGCGGTGGTTCTGCGCGCCGGAGATTTCTATGGCGCGGGCCGCGGTTCGTGGCTCGAC
Organism: Alphaproteobacteria bacterium; assembly: GCA_044355765.1. Classification (GTDB taxonomy): domain Bacteria; phylum Pseudomonadota; class Alphaproteobacteria; order CACIAM-22H2; family CACIAM-22H2; genus CAIOSQ01. The sequence goes on along the minus strand of JBIKXN010000251.1, from coordinate 2,766 downwards.
CTGTCGATCGCGCGATCGCTGCGCGCGGGCAAGCTCGTCTATCCGGGACCGCTCGACATACCGCATGCCTGGGCCTACCTGCCCGATCTGGCGCGGGCTTTCGTCGCCCTGGCGGGGCACATGGTCGATGGCGGTCCGGTGGCGGGATCCGGCTTCGCGAGATTCCATTTCGCGGGTCACACGCTGACCGGCGGCGAATTGCTCGACCTCGTGCAGTCGGCCGCCGCCGACATCGGTGCCGCCCCGGCGCGCGGGTGGCGTCGCGGTGGTGTCCCCTGGCCGCTCTTCCGCGTGATGGGACTGGTCGTGCCGATGCTGCGGGCGATCGCCGAGATGAGCTACCTGTGGCGCGTTCCTCACACGCTGGACGGCGCGCGCCTCGCCGAACGCATCGGTCCGCTGGCCGCGACGGCGCCGCGCGAGGCGATACGCCAGGCGCTGCTCGACCTTGGCTTCGGCGCCGCCGTCGTTCCGTCGAACGCCGAGTTTCTTCAACCCGCCGATACAGGAAGGACACCGCGATGAAGCCCCTCGATCCCGCGTCTACCCACCCGCACGCCGATGCCGTGCCGTCCGCATCCTCTGTGGCCGGGTCGCGCGCACTCGGTGCGCTGCTGGTCGCCGAGGGGCTGCTCGCCCTGGCGCCGATGGCCATTCTTGGACCCGCGATCGGCTGGCCTGCATCGCTGGACAGGCCGGCCGCCGAACAACTGGCCGCGATCGCGGCCACGCCCGGCGCCGTCGCGGCTGGCTATGGGGTCTACCTGCTGTATTCGGTGCTGATAGCGCCGGTCATGATCGCGCTGGCGGCACAGCTGCGCGGTGGGCTCGCCTCTCCGCTGGGCGCCACGGTGGCCGCGTTCGCGGTCCTGTCGACGCTGGCGAGATCGATCGGCATCCTGCGCTGGCTGACCGCGATGCCCGAGCTCGCGGCTGCGCATGCGGTGGCCGATCCGGCCCGCCGCGCGGAGATCGAGCTCGTGTTCGGCGCGCTCACCGCCTATGGCGGCGGCATCGGCGAGATACTCGGCGTCTCGCTGTTCATGGCGCTCGCGCTCGGCACGTTGTGCGCAGGGGCGCTGCGGGGCGGGGGCTTGCCGAACTGGGTCGCGGCGTTCGGTCTCGTCGCCGCGGCTGCGCTGTTCCTGACCGTGTTGCCGGTCTTCGGCGGCCCCGATGCCATGCCCATCGCCGTCGCGGTGAGCCTGCTGTCGTTCTGGATGCTCGCGACCGGGGTGCGGTTCCTCAGGGCAGACGCCGCGCGCTGACGCCCGGCGCCTCTCCCCGGCGCGTCGCGCTCCGGGGAGAGGCCGCCTTTCGGGTGCGATCGCCTGTAACCATTGCTGGGAGCCAGCGAATACACATCTGAAGTCCTTCGCCCAGTGAGGCTTGCACCGAAATGAACCGGATGCGCGCAACCGCGCGGGCCCGCCCCGGCGCCAGCCGGGCGCAGGTACCGGGTCCCCGGACACATGGCGATTGATCCCGCAGCGCCGGCTGGGCGCGATGGCCGCGCCGAAGGCATCGCGGACGCAAACATGCGCTCCTCGCTGCGGAGCCTGATCGCCGAGCTGTTCCGGTCCGGCGTAGGGCCGGCGGAGATCCCGGAACGCGTGCGTCGGGAACTCCTCGCCGAGCAGCACCGCGGCGACATCCTGATGAGCGTCGTCCAGCTGGCGCTATGCGTCTTCTTCGTCGCCCTGTACACGCTATCGCGGAGCACGTCGCCGGCTGACGCGCCGTTCATGCCCGTTCCTTGGGCGTTGGCGGCCTATGCCGGGTTCTCGGTCGCCAAGTTCCGCCTGGCCTGCCGCGGTCCGATCTCCGCGCCGATCCAGGTGACTTCGATCCTGGCCGACATGACGCTGCTGCTCGGCTTGATCTGGAGCTTCCATATCCAGTACGGGCAGGCCGCAGCCTTTTATCTGAAGGCGCCAACCTTGCTTTATGTCTTCATCTTCATCGCGCTGCGATCCCTGCGGCTGGAGGCCCGCTACGTCGTCGTCGCGGGCGCGGCGGCGGCGACCGGGTGGTTAGTCCTGGTGGCCTACGCGGCGATGGCCGGCGAGGGCGGGATGGCGGTGACACGGGATTTCGTCGTCTACATGACGTCGTCGACCATCCTCTGGGGCGCGGAGATCGACAAGGTCGTCTCGATCGCCCTCGTGACGGGCGTGATCGCGCTGTCGATCGTCCGGGCGCGTCGCATCCTGCATCGTTCCGTCACCGAGGGTGCCGCGGCGCGCGATCTGCGGCGCTTCTTCGATCCGATCATCGCATCGCGAATCACCGGGGCCGAGACCCTGCCCCAGCCCGGTCATGGGGAGCGTCGCGACGCGACAACCATGTTCATCGACATGCGAAGGTTCTCCGCGCTGTCGCGGACGGTCGAGCCCGACGCGCTCATGCATATCCTGGCCGACTACCAGGCGAGCCTGATCCCGGAAATCCGCAGCCATGGCGGCAATATCGACAAGTTCCTGGGCGATGGGATCATGGCGAGCTTCGGCGCGACGAACCCGTCGTCCCGCCATGCTGCCGACGCCATGCGGGCGACCGATGCGCTCGTCGCGGCAGCGGAAGTCTGGCTCGCGCGCAAGCGCCGCGAGGGCACGCCGGTCGCAGGCATCGGCATCGGGATCGCAAGCGGCTCGGTCGTCTTCGGATGCATCGGCGACGGCGAGCGGCTGGAATACACGGTCATCGGCGAGGCGGTGAACCTGGCGGCGAAGCTGGAGAAGGCGACCAAGACGCTGGCCGCTCAGG
>JBIKXN010000250.1:0-5767 GCA_044355765.1 Alphaproteobacteria bacterium | reverse complement strand
GTCCGCGGCGCCTTCAGGTCAGCGGCACCGACGCGACATGCGCGGCGAAGGCCGGGCGCACCGCGATCGTGGCGTACCATCGCTCGAGATTTGGATGCGCGGGCCGCTGCGGAACCAGCTGCCAGTAGCGGTACACCATGATCCCGAGCGGGATGTCCGCCATCGTGAACGCGTCCCCCGCGACGTGGCCGGTCGCGCCCAGCCGCGCCTCCAGCATCGCCATGGCCTCGATCGTCTTCGCCTGCGAGGCGGCGATCGCGCCGAGGTCGCGCTGTGCCGCGGGCGTGCGGATCAGGCCGAGGAAGGCCGGCGTGATCGCCGGGGCCACGACGGCGAGCTGCCAGTCCATCCACTGGTTGCAGATCGCGGTCGCCGCCAGACCTGCGGGCTGCAGCGTCCCGACGCCATAGGCGGCGGAGAGATAGCGCAGGATCGCGTTGGACTCCCACAGGGTCAGGTTGCCGTCCTGGATGGTCGGGATCAGCCCGTTGGGGTTCATCGCCAGATAGGCCGCTTCGCGATTGCCGCCGAACGGCCCGCCGACGTCGATCCTCTCGTGGGCGAGCCCGAGTTCGCCGATCGCCCACATGACTTTCTGCACGTTGGACGAGTTCCTGCGTCCCCACACCTTGATCATGCGCCAGTCCTCCCGGTTCGTGTTCCTTGGAACGGATGCGTCCGGTGCCAGTGACGCGCGACGTCGGCGCGACGGCAGATCCAGACATGGTCGTGCCTCTGCACGTGATCGAGGAAACGCGCCAGCGCGGCGGCACGTCCCGGCCGGCCGGCGAGGCGGCAATGCAGCCCGACCGACATCATCTTGGGGCTGCCGGCCTCGCCCTCGCGATAGAGCATGTCGAATGCGTCGCGAAGATAGACGTAGAAATCCTCCCCGGTGCCGAAGCCGGACTGGGTCGCGAACTTCATGTCGTTGTTGTCGAACGTGTAGGGGATGACCAGATGCCCCTTGCCGCCGTGCTCGGTCCAATAGGGGAGGTCGTCGGCGTAGGAGTCGGAGTCGTAGAGGAAGCCGCCTTCCTCGACGACCAGCCGTCGGGTGCGGGCGCTGAGCCGGCCTGTGTACCAGCCGACGGGACGCTCGCCGGTCGCGGCGGTGATCGCCTCGATCGCCAGCTTCATGTGCCGACGCTCCTCGGCGATGCCCATGTCCTGGTAGTCGAACCAGCGCCAGCCATGGCTGGCGACCTCGTGCCCCGCGGCGCGCATCGCCGCCGCCGCTTCGGGATGGCGCGCGACCGCCATGCCCACGGCCCAGCTGGTGAAGGGAAGCCCGCGCTCGCCGAACAGCCGCATCAGCCGCCAGAAACCAACGCGGCTGCCGTATTCGTAGACGGACTCGACCTGTTCGTCGCGCCGCCCCTTGCGCGGCGTCAGGCCGGGCACCTCGTGCAGATAGACTTCCGAGGTCGCGTCGCCGTGCAGGATGGACCGCTCGCCTCCCTCCTCGTAGTTCACCACGAAGCTCAGCGCCACGCGCGCGCCGCCCGGCCAGGCGGGGTCCGGCGGCGCGGCGCCGTAGCCGACGAGGTCGCGGGGATAGGGGCGTGCGGGCTGTCTTGCCATGATCCGGCTCCTGCGGTCGCGTGGCGGGGGGATCCTCCCGCGCCGGCATGCGCCCGGGCAAGCGGTTCGCGAGCATTGACGCGGCGCAGTCTCGCCTGCTGAATCCGGCGTGGTGTCGTTCGTATCCTGCCTGGGAGGTCGCCCAATGCGCCGTGCCTTCGCCCGCCTTGCCGGAGCGCTTCTGCTCGCATCCGCCACTGTCGCCGCCGCGTCCGCGCAGGGGCAGCTCCGGATCTACAACTGGAACGACTACATCGCGCCGGATGCGCTCAAGCGTTTCGAGCAGGAAACCGGCATCAAGGTAACCTACGATACCTACGATGCCAACGAACTGCTCGACGCCAAGCTGCGCGCCGGGCGCAGCGGCTACGACCTCGTGGTGCCGACGGCGTCGCCCTTCCTGGCGCTGCAGTTGCGCGCGCGGCTGTACCGCCCGCTCGATCGCGCGAAGCTGACCAATTGGGGCCAGCTCGATCCCGCGGTCATGAAGCGCCTGGAGCAGTTCGATCCGGGCAACCAGCACGCCGTGCCCTGGATGTGGGGCACGACGGGGATCGGCTACAACCGCGAACGCGTCCTGCGGATCATGCCCGACGCGCCGGTCTATTCGCTGCGCATGATCTTCGATCCGGCGGTGGTGTCGAAGTTCAAGTCCTGCGGCGTCATGGTTCTCGACTCGCCGACCGACGTGTTCCCTGCGGCGCTGACCTATCTCGGCCTGGATCCGGATTCCAAGCGGCCTGCCGATCTCGAGCGCGCGGCGGCCGCGCTCGCGGCGATCCGCCCCTTCGTGCGGCGCTGGCATTCCTCGGAGTACATCAACGCGCTGGCCAGCGGCGACGCCTGCCTCGCCTTCGGCTTCTCCGGCGACATAAAGCAGGCGGCAACGCGTGCCGCGGAGACCGGCAAGGGCGTGACGATCGAATACGCGATTCCCACCGAGGGCGCGCTGACCTGGATCGACACCGCGGCGATCCCCGCCGATGCCCCCAACGCCGACAACGCGCATCGCTTCATCGACTTCATGCTGCGGCCGGAGATCGCGGCGATGAACTCCAGCTTCGTGGGCTACGCCGTCGCGGTACCGGCCGCCCGTGCGCGCATCGACGAGAGCGTGCGCAACGACCCCGGAATCTATCCGCCCGACGAGATCGCGCGGCGCTTCTACACCATCACGCCCGCCGAACCCGAATACGACCGGCTGCGCACCCGTGCGTGGACCAGGGTGAAGACCGGGCGCTGAGGCGGCGGGGGAGGCCGCGCGCGGATGGCCGGCATCCTCCTCGAACGGCTGACCCGGCGATACGGTCCGGTCGCCGCGGTCGACCGGGTCGATCTCGCGATCGGCGAGGGCGAATTCTTCGCCCTCGTCGGACCCTCCGGCTGCGGCAAGACCTCCTTGCTGCGGCTGATCGCCGGGCTCGACCGCGCCGATGCGGGTACGATCCGCATCGGCGACCTTGACGCCACCGGCCTGCCGCCCTGGTCGCGCCCGGTGAACACGGTGTTCCAGTCCTACGCGCTCTTTCCGCATCTGAGCGTCGCGGCCAACGTCGCCTACGGGTTGGTGCGCGAGGGCATGGCGCGTGCGTCGATCGCAGCACGGGTCGCGGAAATGCTCGATCTGGTGCAGCTCGCCGGGTTCGAGGACCGCAAGCCGCATCAACTGTCCGGCGGCCAGCGTCAGCGCGTCGCCCTGGCGCGCGCGCTCGCCAAGCTGCCGCGGGTGCTGTTGCTGGACGAGCCGATGGCCGCGCTCGACCAGGGGCTGCGCGACGCGACGCGTCGGCAGTTGCTGGCCCTGCAGCGGCGGCTGGGGATCACCTTCGTGCTGGTGACGCACGACCAGGAGGAGGCGCTGGCCGTCGCCGATCGTCTGGCGGTCATGCGGGCGGGACGGATCGCGCAGCTGGGGACGCCCCGTGGGGTCTACGACGCACCGGCCGACCGCCAGGTGGCGGCGTTCCTCGGCCGCGCCGCGCTGATCGACGGGCGCGTCGCGGCGATCGCCGACGGCAGGGCCGAGATCGATGCCGGGCCGCTCGGCCGTCTCGCGGGGCGTCCGGCCCAGGGCCTGACCGACGGCAGCGCCGCGACGCTGGTGCTGCGCCCGGAGCATCTGCGCCTGGGCGCCGCGCCGGGATCGCAGGGGCTTGATGCGGTGGCCGGACACGCGGCCTTTCACGGCGAGACGGTGTCGCTGGGCGTGATCCTTGCCGACGGTCGCGAGATCGCGGTCAGTCTCGCCTCGCGCGACCCTTGCCCGGCCCCCGGGACGCGTCTCCGCCTGACCTGGGATCCTGCGGCCGCGCCCGTGGTGCCGGCGTGAATCCGCTCTGGCCCCTCGGGCTGCGGCTCTTCCTGATCGGCGCGCCGCTCGCCTGGCTGGCGCTGTTCTTCGGTCTGCCCTTCGCGATGGCGCTCGTCATCAGCTTCGGGTCCCCGTCCGGTGGCGCGCCGCCCTTCCGCCTCGATTCGCCCGGACTCGCCGCATGGCGGCTGCTGGTGGAAGACCCGGTCTATGCCGATGCATTGGTGTCCTCGCTCGCGATGGCGGGCAGCGCCACGGCGATCGCCGCGGCGATCGGCTATCCCATGGCCTATGCGATCGCGCGGGCGCCGACGCGCTGGCGCAATCTTCTGCTCGTTCTCGTGATGCTGCCGTTCTGGACGTCTTTCCTGGTGCGCATCTACGCCTGGACGGCGCTGCTCCGCCCCACCGGGCTCATCAACGGGGCGCTGGAGGCGTTGGGCCTGATCGACGCGCCTCTGGCGCTCATCGACAACGGCTTCGCGGTGCAGCTCGGCCTGGTCTACGTCTACCTGCCCTTCATGGTGCTGCCGCTCTACGCCAGCATCGAGAAGCTCGATCCTGCGCTCGAGGAGGTGGCCGCCGATCTCGGCGCGAGACCCGCGGCGATCTTCCTCACCGTGACCTTGCCGCTGACGCTGCCGGGGCTGGCGGCGGGTGCGCTGCTGATGTTCATCCCGGCCTCGGTCGAGTTCATCGTTCCGGAGATGCTCGGCGGACCCGATGCCAATCTGCTGGGGCGCGCGATCTGGAACGAGTTCTTTTCCAACCGCGACTGGCCGGCGACGGCGGCGCTGGCGATCGCGGTGGTGGCGCTGCTGGCGGGACCGATCCTGCTGTTCCAGCGGCTCGAGGCGCGGCGATGACCGCGGCGTCGCGCGGCCGGCTCTATTTCGCGCTCGGCCTCGGCTATGCTTTCCTCTATCTGCCGATCGCGGTGCTGGTGGTGTTCTCGTTCAACCACTCGCCGTTGCTGACGCAATGGAGCGGATTTTCGCTGCGCTGGTACGTGGCGTTGCTCGACAACCGCCGGCTGCTGTCCGCGGCCGGGCTCAGCCTCTCCATCGCCGCGGCCAGCGCAACCCTCGCGACGGTCCTCGGGGCGGCGGCCGGGTTGGCGCTCGCCCGCTTGCGGCGCTTCCGTGGTCGCCGGGTGCTGGGCGGCGCGCTGGCGGCCCTGCTGGTGATGCCGGAGATCCTCGGCGGCGTGGCGCTGCTGCTGCTCTTCGTCGCCGCCGAGCGCCTCGTCGGCTGGCCCGGAGAACGCGGCGCGGTCACCGTCACCATCGCCCACGCGACCCTGGCGCTCGCCTATGTGGCGACGCTGGTGCAGGCGCGGCTCGCCGGCCAGGATCCCGCGCTGGAGGAGGCGGCCGCGGATCTCGGCGCGCGCCCGGCGACGATCCTGCGGACGGTGACGCTGCCGTTGCTGGCGCCGGCGCTCGCCGCCGGCTGGCTGCTGGCCTTCACCCTGTCGCTCGACGACCTGGTCGTCGCCAGCTTCGTTTCCGGACCCGGCGCGACGACGCTGCCGATGCTGGTCTTCGCCAGCGTCCGGCTTGGCCTGTCGCCGCAGATCAACGCGCTGGCGACGCTGTGGATCGCCGCGGTCGCCCTCATGCTCGCCCTGGCGCTGTGGCTGACGGCGCGGCGGCGCGATTGAGCGCTGCGGTCCGCGCGCGGGTCCGGTATCATCGCCACGAGGACAGATCGCGATCATGGTTCGTTCCGCAAGCGCAGAGACCAGCGGCCTGGCGGCTGGCACGCCGCTCCAGGTCGATGTCGCCGCGCTCTTCAGCGAAGGGGTCAAGCTGCATCAGGCCGGGCGGTTCGCCGAAGCCGAGGCGATCTATCGGCGCGTCCTCGCGGCGC
>JBIKXN010000249.1:0-5778 GCA_044355765.1 Alphaproteobacteria bacterium | reverse complement strand
CGCGCAGGATATCGAGCGCCTCGAGATCGTAGGTCACCTCGCATCCAGCTGGAAAATCGAGCCGCCGCGCCTCGAAGCGATCGAGGGCGAGCCGGAGCGCGGTATCGCCCGCCTCCGCCCGCAGCAGCGCCCTCAGCTTGGTCAGGAAGATGCGGTGATTGCCGATATAGTCGATGACGGCCAGATGGGCCTTGCCTGCGGCGCGCCGAAGACCGCGTCCCAATTGCTGCAGCCAGATCACCGGGCTTTCGGTCGGGCGCAGCATCAGGACGGTATCGATCGACGGGATGTCCACGCCCTCGTTGAACATGTCGACGACGAAGACGATGTCCAGCGTCCCGCCCTCGAGGGCCTTGAGCGCGCTGCCGCGCGGCGCGGATGTCTCGCCGGAATGAATGGCCACGGCGCGCAGACCGCGTGCCTGCGCGAACGCCGCCATGAAATCGGCATGCCGGCGCGACACGCAGAAGCCGATCGTCCGACGGCCGCCACGGCTTGCGAGTTGGTCCAGCGCGTTGCCGGCGCGCGCCTTCGTCGCGACGGCCTCGGTCAGCGCGTCTTCGTCGAAGCGTCCACCGCGCCAGGGTATCTGCGCATACTCCACGGGATCGGGAACCCCGAAATAATGGAACGGCGCCAGGAGCCCCATGTCGATGCCCGACCACAGGTCGCGTCGATAGACAAGATTCTCCTCGCAGAGGCTGAGCAGGTCGCCCCCGTCGCTGCGATCGGGTGTCGCGGTCAGACCCAGCAGGAAGCCCGGGGAGAAATGCGCGATGATCCGCCGATATGTCGCCGCCGCCGCGTGGTGGAACTCGTCGATCACGATGTAATCGAAATCGTCGGCGACGAAGCGGTCGAGATGCGCCGCGCGCGACAGCGTCTGGACCGAGGCGAAGACGATATCCGCCTCCGCATCCTTCTCCGCGCCGCCATAACGTCCGAGCCGCGTGCGCGGCCGCACCGCGCGGAACGTCGCCATGGCCTGGCTCAGGATCTCCTCGCGATGCGCCACGAACAGGATGCGGCGGGACTGCAGACTGTCGAAGGCGGCGAGGAATGTCTTGCCGAGCCCGGTGGCGAGCACGACCAGTCCCGCCCGGTACCCCTTGGCGCGGGTGGCCTCGAGCGCCGCCAGCGCCTCCGCCTGGATGCCGTGCGGGACCGGAACACGCTCCGCGATCTCCTCGGGCGTGCCCGACTCGCTCGGGCGCGGCGCGATCCTGCGATCCTCGTAGGCGTCGATCCACGCGGGCGTCAGATCGGCGATCTCGGGTCTGGCCAAAAGCGCCTCGAACGCGGCGCGCGCGGCGGCCAGCGGCGCCGGATCGCGCGCATCGACATGACGCAGATTCCACTCGATCCCGCCGGTCAGCGCGGTCCGCGACAGGTTCGACGATCCGACGATCAGGGCGCCTCCGCCTTCGGCAAAGGAGAACATCCAGGCCTTCGGATGGAACGGAATGCGGGCCGCCTGGAAGACATGCAACCGGCGCGCGCCATCCAGGTCGGCGATCAGCCGCAGGGCCGCCGGTTCGGTCACATCGAGATAATCGCCGGTGAGCAGGCGCAGGCGCCCGCCGCGCGCCAATAGATCCTGAAGATGCGGGAGGACGAGCCTGACCCCCGAAACCATCAGGAAGGACACCGACAGATCGACGGCGCTCGCGCGATCGATCAGCGGACGCAGATGCGCATGCAGCGCGTCGTCGCCCCCCGAGATGAGCGGTCGTTCATGCGGCAGGTCGAGCAAAGGCGGCAGCGGCGCGCGCGGCTGGTCGACCCGCAGATGGACATGAGCGCCGGTCTCCACCAGGGTGACCGGAGCCATGGCGTCGCCCGCCTCCAGAAGCGTCTGCGCCGTTCCAATGCGGCTGGCGATGGCCGCCTGCTCGGACGCGGAAAGATCGCGCCAGCGCGCGACATGCCGGCGCGGCGCGAGACACAACCCGGCAGCCATCCGGATGACGACCGTATGCTCATCGCGATCGACGATCGCTTCGGCCGCGGCATCGCAGAATGCGCAGCGGCCGGCGCTCGTCATGTCCTTCTGACCAGTGCGTTGATCCAGATCTCCGCGTCTCGCCCGACGCGACGATCGCCGCTCGCCCAGATCTCGGGCGGATCCATGCCGGCGCAGCGGTCGAGCAAGGCGGCGAGGCGCGCCTCGGTCATGTCCGTGAAGCGCCTGCCATCCTTGATCCGCTCGCCCTCTCCCCGCTTGAAGGACAGGTAGAGAACGCCGCCGCGCACCAGATGCGCGACGAGACGATCGAGCACCCCGGCAAGATCGGCATCGGCCACGTGAAGCAGCGAGGCACAGGCCCAGATGCCCTCGAAAGGATGGTCCCAGACGAAATCCTCGAACCGCATCCAGCGTGCCGGAACGCCGGCATGCGCGCGTGTCGCCTCCACCATCGCCTGTGAGGCGTCGAACGCCGAAACGTCATAGCCGGCGCGTCTGAATGCCAGGGCGTCGCGCCCAGACCCCGACCCGGCGTCGAGAATCCGCGCGGGCCCGTCCAGCCGGCCCGGCAACGCGGCCATGAATCGCCCGCGGAGCTCGGCCATGTCCACATCGCGCGTCTGCGCGACGAAGCTTTCCGCATTCTCGTCGTAGAAATCAGCCATGCGGCCACACTGGATGGCGCGATGGTCTCGGTAAAGCTGGAAATCTCCCATCTCCCGGACCCTGGTGACGGCGCCCGGTTCACGCCTCGCCAGGATGCGTCGTCGGGATCAGGATCCCGGCCTCGGTTCGCGCACAGCCGCGCGGCCTTCCTAGGCCCCGGCCGCTAGCGTCTCCGCCCAGAGCTTCGCCGGGAGCGCTACGCCTTCGGTCGCGATACGGCGCCGGTTCGCCGCGCGCCTGTCGCCAGGGAGCCTGACACCGTCCAGCGCGGCGAGCCGCGCGAGGAAGGCCTCGCCATGGCCCAGCCAGTTCTCCGGATCACCGAACCGCGCCGGGTCCAGCGCCAGCATCAGGATCCCGCCGCGCGGCGGACCGCCATCCTTGTTGTCCGCCTCCGCCGCCTCGACGCTGAAGGGCTGACCGATCAGCGCGCCGGCGAGCAGCTCGATCATCAGCGCGATACCCGATCCCTTGTGACCACCGAAGGGCAGCAGCGCCCCTTTCAGCACGGCGGCAGGATCGGTGGTCGGCTGTCCGGCCGCATCGATGCCCGTCCCCGGCGGCAGGCTGCGTCCCTCGCGCGCGGCGAGCATGACTTCGCCGCGCGCCATCGCGGCGGAGGCCTGATCGACGACCAGCGCCACGCCGCCCGCGCGCGGCCAGGCGAAGGCCATCGGGTTGGTGCCGAAGAACGGCACGCGCGCGCCGGCCGGTGCCAGGGCGGGCATGTAGGACGTCATGGCGAGGGCGACGAGGCCGGCCTCGGCAAGCGGCTCGACATCCGCCCATAGAGCCGAGAAATGATGCGCGTTCACGATCGCCGCAGCGGCCAGCCCCTGCGCGCGCGCCAGCGGGGCCAGCGCCTCGCGCGCGGCGCCGATCGCGAGCGGCGCGAAGCCCCCTCGGGCATCGACGCGCAGCACACCCGGCGCGATGCGCGACGAGACCGGCCGCGCGGCGCCATCCACCTTGCCGCTGCGCAAGGCCGCGAGATAGCCGCCCAGGCGGAACACGCCATGCGACGCGCAGCCGTCGCGTTCGGCGGCGGCGACCACGGCCGCGACCGCCTCGGCATTCGCCGCGTCGCACCCGGCGCGACCGAGCGCCGCGGCGACCGCCCGATGGATCGCGTCGACGCTCGTGCGGATCTCTTCCCTGCTCATGCCCCACTCTCCCTGGCGAATGCAGTTCAGGGAAGAAAGATAGCGGCCATAGCGGCCGATACCGAAGCCGCTTCGAAATCCGGGGCGGGTCGTGTCCCCGCACGTGGTGCAGGAGCTGAGCGCGAGCCGAGATAGCCCTGCTTGAGCATCGCATCCATGTCCTAGGTGTCCTCGTCGGCGAAACAGAGCTGTTCGATCGAAGACTGGGGGTCGTTCACCCCATCCCCTTGTTTCCCCGTCACGGCCAGCCCACGCAGCCGGCTCGTTACCGTGATCGCCTTTCGCAGCACGTCGGTTGGCCGCTTTTTTGTGAGCAGACCCATCTCGCTGCCCGGTCACGTTCCGGTCAGCACGATAGCGCGCGACGCAGCGCTGCCAGGGAAAGATGGCAAGCGTGCCATCCGGGTATTCGTAGACGCGCAGGAAGGAGGCGGCTCCATAGCTTCCCATTGCTGACACAAGGACTTGGCTTCCTTCCTTGTTAAACACAGGCTATCGTAAGGCTTTGTTTTCAGTCTGTATGAAAGGCAGCAATACGCATGGCCAGCCGCCCTGAGCCGTCGACACGAGCGGGACGGTATATCGCCCAGCCGGCGGGGTACCGCGCCTTCATCCCTGCGCCGCTGCCGCCACAGCCAGCGATCGACCTGACCGGCGAGTTGCCCGCATTGCTGTCGGCGGCCGATCGCGCGATGGGGCGGCTGGACGGCTCCGTGCTGACGCTGCCGAACGCGGACCTCTTCGTCTTCATGTACGTGCGCAAGGAGGCGGTTCTCTCCAGCCAGATCGAAGGAACGCAAAGCTCGCTGCAGGATCTGCTGTCGGCGGAAGCGCAGCTCTTCGACGAACGCCTGCCTCGCGATGTGGACGAGGTGGTCAACTACGTGAGGGCTATGAACCATGGCCTTGCGCGGCTCCCGGATCTGCCCGTCTCGGTGCGGCTGATCCGCGAGATCCATACGGAGCTGATGCGTGGCGTGCGCGGAGGAAGGCTGAGGCCCGGCGAACTTCGGACCACCCAGAACTGGATTGGCCCGGCCGGCTGCACGCTCAACACGGCGACCTTCGTACCCCCGCCGCATCATGATGTTCCGGGAGCGCTGGGCGACCTGGAGACGTTCCTGCACGGGGACGACCCGCTGCCTCCGCTGGTGAAGATCGCGCTGGCCCATGTGCAGTTCGAGACCATCCATCCATTCCTCGATGGTAATGGCCGTGTCGGGCGGTTGCTGATCACCTTCCTCCTGACCGAGGCGGGCGTGCTTCACAAGCCGGTGCTGTACCTGTCGCATTACTTCAAGCGGCACCGGCAGTCCTATTACGAGCATCTCCAGGCGGTGCGCGACCGCGGGGCATGGGAGGCTTGGCTCGCCTTCTTCCTGAAGGGGGTCATTTCGGTGGCTGGCGAGGCCGCGGAGACGGCTCGGCGCATTCTCCAACTGCGCGAACAGCATCGCGCGGCGATCACCGAACAGCTTGGTCGCGCCGCCGGTAAAGGCCACAAGGTGCTCGAATCGCTGTTCGACCGTCCGATCGTCTCGGTCAGCGATGTGCAGAAAATCACCGGCACCACCTATGCCGCGGCCAACGGTCTGGTCTCCCGCCTGGTGAAGCTGAACGTGCTCGACGAGATGACCGGCTACGCACGCAACCGGCGATTTCGCTACGCGCCCTATATCGCTCTCTTCAACGACATGGGGCCGGCGGAGGACCCTGCACGGGCGGGCCCATGACCGCTGGACAGCGGACCCGATCGGTGCCGCGGTCCCGTCGTCGCCCCCTCACACGCTGAAATACTTCGCCTGCGGGTGCAGGACGACGATGGCCGAGGTGGACTGCTCCGGGTGGAGCTGGTCTTCGTCGGACATCGCGACCCCGATGCGCTCGGCGCCGAGCAGCTTCAGCAGCTGGTGCTGGTCGGCGAGGTTCGGGCAGGCGGGGTAGCCGAAGGAATAGCGCGAGCCGCGATAGCCCTGCTTGAGC
>JBIKXN010000248.1:0-5781 GCA_044355765.1 Alphaproteobacteria bacterium | reverse complement strand
ATCCGTCCGACTTCACGACCACGTCGTTGGGCGAGTTGAGCCGCCTGCCGCGCCAGCGATCGGCGAGGACGGTGACGCTGCCGTCGATCTCGGTGCGTGTCACCCGGCGTCCGCGATGCTCGCACGTCACCAGGCGCCCTTGGCGATCGACGGTGTTGCCGTTGGAGTTCATCGCCGGCGCGCGGAAAACCGACACCGATCCGTCGGTCTCGTCGAAACGCATCATGCGGTCGTTCGGGATGTCCGAGAAGACCAGATACCGGCCTGCCGCGAACCAGGCTGGCCCCTCCGTCCAGCGCGCGCCGGTCCACAGCCTTTCGACGCGGCCATGTCCCGTCAGGCACGCGGCGAAGCGCGGATCGATCGCCTCGAAACCCGTCCCCTCCAATTCGCCGAAGACCATCCGTCCCTCCGTTCAGGCTGGCGCGACCGCGCCGCCGGCGGCTTCGATCTTATCGGCCTCGGCGAACAGGTCCAGGTCGACCTCGACCGCGAGGCTATGCGCCCCGCCCCCGGTCAGCACGCCGCGCACCGGACTGACGTCGCCATAGTCGCGCCCGAAGGCCGAGACGAGATGGCGCTCGCCGACCGCGCAGTCGTTGGTCGGATCGAGATCGATCCATCCCGCCTCCGGACCGCACCAGACCGAGACCCAGGCATGCGACGCGTCCGTCCCGCGCAGGGGCGGCGCACCCGGTGGCGGACGCGTCGCGAGATAGCCCGACACGTAGCGGGCCGCGAGGCCGAGACCGCGCAGCGCCGCGATCTCGATATGGGCGAAGTCCTGGCACACGCCTGCGCGCTGCTCGAACGCGCGCGCGAGCGGCGTGGCGACATGGGTGGCCGCCGGATCGTAGCTGAAGCGGCGGTTCACCTCGCGGGTCAATGCCAGCGCGCAGACGAGGATCGGCGCGCCAGGCGGAAACCACGGCCGCGCGAAGGCCGCGACCTGCGGTATCGCCGGCACCAGCGGCGACGGCAGCGCGAACTCGCTCGCGGCGACGCAGTCCGGAAAACCGTCGCCGTCGAGCGCCGCCGCCACGCTCTCCCAGGCCGGTGTCGCCACAGGTTCCGGCAGACGGCGCGCCCGCAGCACGCCATCAGCCCGAAACCGAACCTCGAACCCGTCATGCGCGACATCGAGATGGATCTGGGTGACCAGGTTGCCGAAATGGTCGCGCCGCGCCACCTGCGCCGCGGCGGCGGGCGTGCAAAGGATCTCCCGGCGGCTGGCCGCCTGGCTCGGCAGATCGGGCACGTCGAGATGCAGGACGTGATGCGCGAGATCGACGCGCGCCGAATAGGCGTAGCGCGTGACGTGGCTGAGCGCGAAGCGCATCATGGATCACCGACCACGCGCCCGCCGCCGACAAGCGCGAAATAGGCGCCATTGAGGCCGTCCGAGAGCGCCATCAGATCCGCCTCCATGCGCGCAAGGGCCTCGCGCAGCGCGCTGACCCGGTCTGGCGCTACGCCACCGGCGCCCGTGGCCGCGAGCGACCGGCCGATGGCGGCGAGCGTGAGATCGAGACCGCCGGTGTCTGGCGTGCCCGCGACCCGGGGCAGCGCGTCGAGATGGGCGCGCGCGACCTCGACCTGGAAGGCGAGCGAGCGCGGGTTGGTCGCGTCGAGCAGGAGCAGATCGAGAACCGGCGCCTCCAGCAACGCCGCGAGATAGCGCGTGCGATAGGTGATCGTCGAATCGCAGAGCTCGAGCGCCAGGCGCAGCGCAGCCTGCCAGTCGCCGCGCGGCGGGTCGGAGACCGCGAGCACGACGCGGGCGACATGGATCCCGCGCTCGACGCGTCGGCCGAGATCGAGGAACCGCCAGCCGCTGCCGCGCGTCATGTTCTCCGACGCCAGTCCAGACAATGCCGCCGAGAGCCGGAGCAGTTCGTCGAGCATCTCCAGCAGCGAGTCGGCATCGGTCCCCGCGGCCGCGATGCGCTCGCGCAGATCCCCGAGCAGCCGATGGAGGGTCCGGCGCATGTCGACCGAAAACCGGTCGCGTACCGCCGAGGACAGCCGCTCGATCTCGGCGAGGGTCGAGGCGAGCAGGCCGCCGCCGGCGCAGGCGGCGACCAGAACGGCGCTCGCCTCGCCCGTCGCGTGCACGAACGCGGCGCCGCCCAAGGCGATCGCGCCAGAGCGCTCGAGCGCGCGGGTGGCCGAGACGATCTCGGCGCGCTCGCGCTCGCCGCCCGGTCCGCCGACCACGCGCAGCAGCGCGGCGCGCAGCATGCGCGCGCAGCCATCCGCGCGTTCCACGCTGCGCCCGAGCCAGAACAGGTCGTCGGCGGCCCGGCTGGGAACCTCGCCCAGCGTGCGGCGGATCTCGACCGGCGGCATGGCTGCGCGCGATGTCGGCTCGGGCGTCGCGGATCCGGCCGCTCCCAGGACCCAGACGTCCTTGTTCGTGCCGCCCTGCTGCAGGCCGGCGCGCAAGGGATCGTCGCTTGCGGGCACGCGGGCGAGACCGCCCGGCATCACCGCATAGCCATCGCCGTCGGCGGTCGCGAAGACGCGCAGGACGATCGCCTGCGGCTGGAGCCCTGCCGCCCCCTCGCCCGGCGCGACCGAGGCGACGATGCGTTCCTGCGCCGCGAAGGCCGCCGGCCTCGCGCGCAGCCGCGCGACGAGGTCGGCGCGTTCCGCCGTCCCTAGCATGTCCCCGTTCACCGTCCTGCCGTCGGGCGCCAGCGCCGGACGCAGCGCCAGCGAGGGCAGCCGGGCCAGTACCTCCTCCAGCGCGCAGGCCTGGCCGCACCACCACGACGCGATCGAGGGCAGCAGCAGGTCCTCGCGTAGCAGATGGTTCGCGAGCGCGGGCAGGAAGGCGAGCATGGCCGGCGCCTCGACCAGCGCCGCGCCGAGGGCGTTGGCGACATGTACCCTGCCCGCGCGCTCGGCGTCGACCAGGCCCGCGACGCCCAGCGCCGTGTCGCCACGCAACTCCAGCGGGTCGCACCAGGCGGCATCGACGCGGCGCAGCAACGTGCCGACCTGCTCGAGCCCGCCGAGTGTCTTCACATGGACCCGACCGTCCCGCACGGTGAGGTCGGCCCCCTGGACCAGCGCGGCGCCGAGTTCGCGCGCCAGCGCGGCATGTTCGGCGTGCGCCTCGTTGAAGGGGCCGGGGGTGAGCAGCGCGATGCGGGGATTGCCGGCGCCGTCCGGCGCGCGCGCGCGCAGATCGGCCGCCCAGGTCTCGAAGAACCCGGCGAGCGGGCGCACGCCGCAGGCGGCGAAGGCCTCGCCCATGGTGCGGGCCAGCGCGCGGCGATGGTGCAGCGCATAGGCGGCGCCCGCCGGCGCCTGCACGCGGTCGCCGACGACCCGCCACACGCCGTCCGGACCGCGCGCCAGATCCGCCGCGTAGTGCTGGACGAAGCGTCCCTCGCGCGCGCCGCCGGGACGGCGGCAGTGGCGCAGGAATTCGGCACTGCCGAAGACGAGGCCGGGCGGATAGCGGCGGTCGGCGAGCAGGTTCTGCGGCCCATAGAGATCCGCCAGCACGCGATCGAGCAGTCGCGCGCGCTGGACGATGCCGCGCTCGATCGACGCCCATTCCGCCGCGCCCAGGACCAGCGGCACCGCATCGAGCGTCCAGGGCCGCGCGCGCACGGGCCGCGACTGCCGGTCGTCTTCGTCCCCCGCGGCGTAGAGGTTGAAGGTCACCCCGTCGTCCTCGAGTTGCTGCCTCGCCCGCTCGCCGCGCCGCGCGAGTTCCTCCGGCCCGAGCGTGGCCAGCACGGGAAAGATCGTCTGCCAGTGGGCGCGGATGCGGCCGTCCCCGGTCGCCATCTCGTCCCAGGCGCCGCTGCCCGCGCTTGTCGCCGCGATCATCGCACCTGGGTTCCCTTCCCGGCCGCCCTGGCTCAGCCCGCGCGCAGATCGAGCGTCGTCGGCAATTCGGCCGACGGCAGCGCGGCGGGATCGGGCATGGCGCCGGGGGTGTGGCCGATGGCGAAGAAACGCGCGCGCCGCCGCGCCGCCGCCTCGTTCGCATTGACCGGGAAGCGCTCGTAGTTGCGCCCCCCGGGATGGGCGACGTGATAGGTGCAGCCGCCAAGCGAACGCCCGTTCCAGCGGTCGAAGACGTCGAACACCAGCGGCGCGTGGGCGGCGATCGTCGGATGCAGCGCGCTCGCCGGCGACCACGCCTTGAAACGCACGCCGGCGACGAATTCGCCCGCGCGCCCCGTGGGCCGCAGCGGTACCGCCCGGCCGTTGCAGGCGAGCACGAAACGCTCCGGCGTGAAACCGGACACCAGCGTCTGCAGCCGCTCGACCGAGGAATCGACATAGCGCACCGTGCCGCCGGCACCGGCCTCTTCGCCGAGGACATGCCAGGGCTCCAGCGCCTGGCGCAGTTCCAGCCCGATGCCGCGCAGCGCGATCTCGCCCACCAGCGGGAAGCGGAATTCGCGATGCGGCTCGAACCAGGCCGGATCGACGGGCAAATCCCAGGACCGCAGATCCTCGAGCACGTCGGCGAAGTCCTGCATGCAGAAATGCGGCAGCATGAATTCGTCGTGCAGCCGCGTTCCCCAGCGGATCGCCTGCCTGCGATAGGGCGCCTCCCAGAACCGGGCCACCAGCGCGCGCAGCAGCAGTTGCTGGGCAAGGCTCATGCGCGCGTTGGGCGGCATCTCGAACGCGCGCAGTTCCAGCAACCCGAGGCGGCCGGCCGGCCCGTCGGGGGCGTAGAGCTTGTCGACGCAGAACTCCGCGCGATGGGTGTTGCCGGTGACGTCGACGAGCAGATTGCGGAAGACGCGGTCGACGAACCACGGCGGCATCTGCGCCCCGGCGCGGTCGATCTCCTTGGCGGCAATGTCGAATTCGTGGAGCGAGTCGTCGCGCGCCTCGTCCAGCCGCGGATGCTGGCTTGTCGGTCCGATGAACAGCCCGGAGAACAGGTAGGACAGCGACGGATGGTGCTGCCAATAGGCCACCAGGCTGCGCAGCAGATCCGGGCGGCGCAGGAAGGGGCTGTCCGCGGGCTGCGCGGCGCCAAGCACGAAATGATTGCCCCCGCCGGTGCCGACATGGCGTCCGTCGAGCATGAACTTTTCGGCGCTCAGCCGGGTAGCCCGCGCCTCCTCGTAGAGCACGGTCGTGCGCTCGGACAGTTCCTGCCAGGTTTCGGCGGGATGGACGTTCACCTCGATCACGCCCGGATCGGGCGTGACGCTGAAATGCGCGAGGCGGTGGTCGCGCGGCGGCGGATAGCCCTCGACGATCACCTTGCGCCCCAGCAGCGCCGCGGTGTCCTCGATCGCCGCGACCAGATCGAGATAGTCCTCGGCGGTCTCGAGCGGCGGCATGAAGACATGGAGCCTGCCGTCGCGCGGCTCGACGCAAAGCGCCGTGCGCACGACGCGATCCTTGCGTTCGCCGCGGCCCCCGCCGCGGCCGGAGGCCTGCTGCTCCCGCCGCCAGTCGGCGCCGCGCGCAGCGGCGCGCGCGCCCGCGCGGGATGCCGCGAGCGGCGGCAGGGCGCCGCGCGGCGCGAAGGGATCGACAGGCGCGATCTCGTCGCGGTCCGCGCCCGGCGCCCAGGGCAGGCTGTCGAGCGGCAGCCGCAGCCCCATCGGGGAATCGCCTGGCAGCAGGAACATGTGCTCGGGACGCAGGAACCACGTGCCCGAAACCCAACGCGCCCGCTCGCCGGCCCCGTCCCGGCGCAGCGGCAGCGCATAGCCGACCACCGTGTCGAGCCCGCGTTCGAAGACGCGCGCTAGTCGCGCGCGTTCCGCGGGATCGCCGAGTTGCGCG
>JBIKXN010000246.1:0-5802 GCA_044355765.1 Alphaproteobacteria bacterium | reverse complement strand
GGCGATGTCGGTCGTGCCAATCAGCACGCCATAGATCCCCGGCCCCCGCGCGTCGGGTGCGATCCCGAGTCCGGTCGAGGCATTGCCCTGGGGATCGAGATCGACCAGCAGGACGCGGCGCCCGCAGGCGGCCAGGGCGGTCGCCAGATTGATGGCGGTCGTCGTCTTGCCGACGCCGCCCTTCTGATTGGCCACGGCGACAATCCGCAGGCTGGCTGCGGTGGGCGGCATGGGGTTCGGGTCGCGCGCGGTCACGTTTCGTCTATAGCGTGGCGCGCGCCCGCGCGGCCAGACTTGCCAGCGGAGTGCAGCCTGGAGATGGCGAGGATTGTACCGTCGCCGGGAAGGCGACTGTCGTGTCGGCTGACCTCGAAACGCCAGCCCGCCGCGGCCGCCGCGGCGATTTCTTCGTCGGCGCGCGCGCCCTTCAGGAAAAGGCAGACCCCGTCGGGACGCAACAGCGGTGCCGCATGGGCGAACAGATCGGGCAGCGCCGCAAGCGCCCGGGCGGTGACGGCATCGGCCGTTCCGGCCAGCGGCGACGCGGCCAGGATCTCGGCGCGCACGGCATGGATCTGGACGGTGAGGTTCATGATGCCAAGAGCGATCGCGGCCTCGACCAGGAACGCGGCCTTGCGCCCATCGGCCTCGACCAGATGGAACCGCGTCTTCCAGCCTCGGCCTTTCGCCATCAAGGCGAGGACCAGGCCCGGAAAGCCGGCGCCGGTGCCAAGATCGACGATCCGGGCCCAACCGGGGTCGAGCAGCGGGAAGATCTGCGCGCTGTCGGCGAAATGTCGGTCCCAGATCGAGTCCAGCGTGGTCGGCGAGATCAGATTGATCTTCGTCTGCCACTTCGCGATCAAGGCTGCGTAGGTTTCGAAATCCGCCAGGGTTTCACGTGAAACATCGGCGAAGCCCTGGAATGCACCGGGCGTCACGCCACGCGCCTCGTATGGCGCAGAAGTATCGCCAGTGCCGCCGGCGTGATGCCCGGGATCCGGCTCGCCTGGGCGAGTGTCGCCGGGCTGGTCTGGGCCAGCTTCTGGCGCATCTCGATCGACAGGGCGGTGATGCCCGCATAGTCGAGATCGGTGGGCAGCGCCAGGCTCGCATCCGCGCGATGGGTGCGGATATCGGCCTCCTGCCGGGACAGATAGCCGCGATAGCGCGCATCGATCTCGAGCTGTTCGGCCACGTCGGCCGCGATGCCGGCAAGCTCGGGCCAGATGGCCGCGAGGCGGCGCAGATCGACGCCAGGCAGGGCCAGCAGATCGGCGGCGCTGCGCATCACGCCGTCCGCGTTGACGGAGATCCCGGCCCTGGCAAGCTGTTGCGGCGAGGCACGCAGGCGGTCGGCGCAGGCGCGGGCCGCCGCCAGGGCTGCCGACTTGGCCGACCAGGACCGCGCCCGCGCGGAGCCGACACAACCCCAGGACATCCCGCGATCGGTCAGGCGCTGGTCCGCGTTGTCGGCGCGCAGCTGCAGCCGATATTCGGCGCGGCTGGTCAGCATGCGATAGGGCTCGGTCGTGCCGAGCGTCGTCAGGTCGTCGACCATGACGCCGAGATAGGCCTCGCTGCGGTCGAGCGCGACCGGATCGGCGCCGCTCGCCAGGCGTGCCGCGTTGATGCCTGCCAGCACGCCCTGTGCGGCGGCTTCTTCGTATCCGGTCGTCCCGTTGATCTGGCCCGCTAGGAACAGCCGCGTCATACGCTTGACCTGCAGGGCAGGGGTCAGCTCGCGCGGATCGACGAAATCATACTCGATCGCATAACCGGGCCGCAGCATGACTGCCCGCTCGAGGCCCGGAATGGTGGCGAGCAGCGCGGTCTGGACATCTTCCGGCAGCGAGGTGGAGATGCCGTTCGGATAGACCGTGTGATCGTCGAGACCTTCCGGCTCCAGGAAGATCTGGTGATGCGTCTTGTCCGCGAAGCGGACCACCTTGTCTTCGACCGAGGGGCAATAGCGGGGGCCGGTTCCCTCGATCTGTCCCGAAAAGAGCGGCGAGCGCGCCAGATTGGCCCGGATAAGCGCATGCGTCGCCTGCGTCGTCCGCGTGATGTGGCAGGCGATCTGCGGGGTTTCGATCCGCGCGGTGAGGGTCGAGAACGGAACCGGCGGATCGTCGCCGTGCTGGATCTCCAGCGCCGCCCAGTCGATCGTCCGGCCATCCAGGCGCGGCGGGGTCCCGGTCTTGAGCCGCCCCAGCCGCAGTCCCAGCGCGCCCAGTGCCCGCGACAGCCCCAGCGCGGGCGCTTCGCCGATCCGGCCGGCCTGGATCTTGCGCTCGCCGATATGGATCAGCCCGCGCAGGAACGTGCCGGTGGTCAGCACCACCGCTCCGGCCCGCAGGATCCGCCCGTCTGCGGTCAGGATCCCTGCTATCTCGCCGGCGGTGTCGCGCGCAAAATCCTCGGCGTCCGCAGCGATCACCCGCAGCTCGGGCTGCGCTGCGATCAGCGCCTGCATGGCCTGTCGATAGAGCTTGCGATCGGCCTGGGCGCGGGGGCCCTGGACGGCGGGACCCTTGGAGCGGTTGAGCATGCGGAACTGGATGCCGCCCATGTCGATGGCGCGAGCCATCAGCCCGTCGAGCGCATCGACTTCGCGGACCAGCTGGCCCTTGCCCAGACCGCCGATCGCCGGGTTGCAAGACATCTCGCCGATCTTGGCGGGATCCTGCGTCACCAGCGCAGTGCGCGCACCCATGCGCGCGGCCGCGGCCGCGGCCTCGCAGCCGGCGTGGCCACCGCCGACGACGATCACATCGAAGGAGGTTTCAGTCGCCATGATGACCGCAAACTAGGCCCGGCTGCGTCCGGAGGCAATGTTCCACGTGAAACAAGGACATAAAAACCAATAAAAACAGTTATTTACCGATACAGAACCGCGAGAACAGCAGGTCCAGCATGTCCTCGACGCCGGTGCGGCCGGTGATCCGGCCGACCGCATCGGCCGCGCGGCGCAGCTCTTCGGCGACGAATTCGGGGCCCGGCGCGTCGCGCGTCGCCGACAGCGCGTCGCGTGCGGCCAGCAATGCCTCGCGATGGCGGGCGCGGGTGATCAGCGCCGCCTCGCCGCCGCGCGTGCCGAGCAGTTCGGCCGCGAGCGCCTCCAGCCGCTCCGTCAGCCGGTCGGCTCCGGTGCGGGTCGCGACCGAAATGGCGAGGCCGGGCGCGGTCCCCGGGACTGGCGGCGGCTCGAAGCCGGGAACGCGATCGATCTTGTTCCAGACGACCAGCGACCCGATATCCAGAAGGGGGGCGAGGGGGCCCGCCAGGGCGTCGGCCGCGGTGCGCGGGTCGTCCGCGGGAAGCAGGATCAGGCGCAGATCGGCGGCTTCGGCGCGTTGCAGCGCGCGGCGCATGCCTTCGCGCTCGATCCCGGCCTGTCCGTCCGACGGGTCGTCGGCGAGGGCGCGCAATCCCGCCGTGTCGGCGAGGACGACGGGCCAGCCGCCGAGATCGAGATGGACCTCGACGACATCGCGCGTGGTGCCGGCGACGGCCGCGACAATGGCCGCCTCGAAACCCGCTAACATATTGACCAAGCTAGATTTTCCGGAATTCGGCGGGCCCAGGACGGCGATCGACAGCCCGTCGCGGAGCCTCTCGCCGCGCCGGCCGTCCGCAAGACAGGCGTCGAACTCCGCGACCAGGGTGGCGATGACGGGACCTAGCCGCGCGATCAGCCCATCGGGAAGTCCCTCGTCGGGGAAATCGATCTCGGCCTCCGCCAGGGCGCGCGCTTCCAGGATGCGCCGGCGCCAGTCCTCGCAGCGCAGGCCCAGCCCGCGGCTCAGCTGACGCATCGCCTGCCGCGCCTGGCTCTCGGTCTCGGCGGCGATCAGATCGCCGAGCGCCTCGACCTGGTCCAGGTCCAGACGACCCGCCTCGAAGGCACGGCGGGCGAATTCTCCCGCGCGGGCCAGACGCAACCCCGGCATGCGTGCGAGCGCCGCGACGGCGACGCGGCACGCGGCGCGGCTGCCATGGATGTGGAGTTCGCCGACATCCTCGCCGGTGAAGGACCCCGGGCCCGGAAACCAGAGCACCAGCGCATCGTCGAAGGGCGCGTCGGCGCCGGGCTCGAAGAGCCGTCGCCGCGGCGCGCGCCGCGGCACGGGCAGGGGCCGGCGCGTCATCGCGGCGATCGCCGCACCGGCCGCCGGTCCGGAGATGCGCAGCACGGCGATGGCCGATACGCCGGCCGGCGTCGCCAGGGCGAAGATCGTGTCCGTATGCGCGCGGCCCATGGGCGAGAATCCTTACCAGACGCCGCCGCGCGCTGTCGCCCTCGACGCGCGGCGGGCCGCGGCAGCAAGATGGCGTCGCGCCTTCGCGCCCAGTTCAGGTGTCCCGATGATGCTCGACCCGCGCCGTCACGCCTATCGCCCCGACCTCGCCGACGAGACGCTCGACGGCCTGATCGCCGCGGCACGCTTCGTCGCCGGCGAGGCGGCGCTGGTGACCGCGCCCGTCACTGCGCTGCGCCGCGCGCCCGATCCCGGCGCGCCGCTGGAGAGCGAGGCGCTGGCGGGCGAGCGCGCGCGCGTGTTCGAGCGCCGCGCCGATGGCTGGTGCTGGATCCAGCTCGAGCGCGATCGCCATGTCGGCTACGTCCCAGGCGCGGCGCTGGGTCCGGCCGGTCAGGCGCCGACGCATGTCCTGCGCGTGCCGCGCAGCTTCGTCTATCCGGCCGCCGACGTGAAGACGCCGCCGCTGTCCTGGCTGCCGATGGGAGCACGTTTCGCGGCCGCGCCTGCCGACGAGCGGTTCCTGCGCCTCGTCGGCGGCGGGTTCGTGATCGCGCGCCATGCCGTCGGCATCGACGAGGCGCCCGCGGCGGATTTCGTCGCCGTGGCCGAGATGTTCTTGTCGGTTCCATATCTGTGGGGCGGCAAGACCGGGCTGGGGCTCGATTGCTCCGGCCTCGTTCAGGTGGCGCTCGACGCGGCGGGTCGCGCCGCTCCGCGCGACAGCGACATGCAGGAAGCCGAACTCGGCCATCCCGTATCGGACCTGGGCGCGCTGCGTCGCGGCGACCTGGTGTTCTGGAAAGGGCATGTCGGCGTGATGCGCGACCGCGCGACCCTGCTCCATGCCAATGGCCACCACATGTTGGTGGCGAGCGAGACGCTGGCCGAGGCCGCCGCGCGGATCCAGGCGCGCGGCGGCGGACCGGTGACGTCGATCAGGCGCCTTTGAGCGGACCGTCCTCGGGACGCAGCAGCAGTCGCGCGACGCGCTCGCCGCGGCGCAGATGCGTCTCCAGGATCTCGTCGATGTCCGCCGTGCTTCCGGCGCGGTACCAGATGCCTTCGGGATAGATCACGATCACCGGACCCAGTTCGCAGCGGTCGAGGCATCCCGACTGGTTGATGCGCACGTCGGCGAGGCCGAGCTCCTTCGCGCGCGCCTTCATGTAGTTGCGCAGCGGCTCCGCGCCGCGCGCCTTGCACGAGCCGCGCTTGTGGCCCTCGGGCCGTTCGTTGACGCAGGCGAAGACATGCGCGGTGTAATAGGGCTTCGGATCGTCTGGACATGCGCTCATGGCGGTCTCTCCGTGTCCGTCACTTCTTGCCGGGGTCGAGCGCGCCGGCGGCCACCTGCGACCAGAAGCGTTGCACCTGGTCCAGGCCCTGGATCGTCGCAGGCATCCAGGTCTTGGCCATCTCGGCGGGGTCCATCGCCTGCAGCCCCTGCAGCAGGCGCTGTTCGATCTCGCGCAGCATGCGTTCCTGCAGCGGCTTGACGTCGGGAAGGCCAAGGAAGCTTCGCGCTTCCTCGGGCGTG
>JBIKXN010000394.1:0-3862 GCA_044355765.1 Alphaproteobacteria bacterium | reverse complement strand
GCGCCCTATCACGACGGGCCGCGCGTCCATTTCGTCTCCAACGTCGACGGCGCGCATCTGCACGACGTGCTGTCGCGGCTCGATCCCGCCGCCACACTGGTCGTGGTGGCCTCGAAGACCTTCACCACGGTCGAGACAATGACCAACGCGGCCTCGGCGCGACGCTGGATCGTCGACGCGCTGGGCGAGGACGCGGTCGCCAGGCACTTCGCCGCGGTGTCGACCGCGACCGCGCGCGTCGCCGCTTTCGGCATCGGGCCGGAACGCAGCTTCGGCTTCCGCGACTGGGTCGGCGGCCGCTACTCGATATGGTCGGCGATCGGCCTGCCGCTGTCGATCGCGATCGGGCCCGCCGGCTTCGCCGCGTTCCTCGCCGGCGCGCGCGAGATGGATCGCCATTTCCTGACCGCGGCGCCGGATGCGAACATGCCGCTGCTGCTGGGCATGATCGGGATCTGGCATCGCGTCCTGTGCGGCTATCCGACCCGCGCCGTCCTGCCCTACGACCAGCGCCTTGCGCGGCTGCCCGCCTATCTGCAGCAACTCGACATGGAGTCGAACGGCAAGAGCGTGACGGCGGAAGGCGCGGCGGTGGCCCTGCCGACCGCTCCCGTCGTCTGGGGCGAGCCCGGCACGAATGGCCAGCATGCGTTCTTCCAGATGCTCCATCAGGGCACGGACATCGTGCCCTGCGAGTTCCTGATCGCCTCCGAGGGCCATGAGCCCGCTTATGCGCATCACCACGCCCTGCTGGTCGCCAATTGTCTGGCCCAGGCCGAGGCGCTGATGCGCGGGCGCGACGATCCGGCGCTGCCGCCGCATCGCCGGTTTCCCGGCGACCGGCCCTCGGTCACCCTCGCCTATCGCCGCCTCGATCCCGCGACGCTTGGCAAGCTGATCGCGCTCTACGAGCACCGCGTCTTCGTCGAGGCCGCGATCCTGGGCATCAACCCGTTCGACCAATGGGGCGTCGAGCTGGGCAAGGAGATGGCGACCGCGCTGCTGCCGCTCGTCACCGGCGCCGATCCCGGTCCCGCCCGCGACGCCAGCACCGCGGGGCTGCTGGCGCATTTCGCGACGCTGCGGCGCCCCGCTTATCGGTGAGAGCGCGCTGCAGCGCGCAGACCCGGCCCGACGTCCCCACGGCGCGCGACGCCAGCCGCAAAAGCGAAACGCGCTCTAGCCTCTGCCGCCGCCATTGGCGGCCAGCGCGGCGCGCAGACGCTCGAGCATGCGGTGGCGCGCGGCATCGTCCGTGGCGGCGAGCAAAGCCCGGCGCAGATCCAGGAGGGTGGCCGCGTAGTCGTTATGCCAGTCGCGACCAAGCGACAGCGCGCGGCGCAGTTCCGGGTCGGCGCGACGGCGCGACGGCGGGCGCGCTTCGACCGCGCGACTGTCGGGCGATCCGAGCAGGGCGAAGCCGTCGTCGAGTTCGGGCACGCGGATGCGCTGCGGATCGACACCGGCATCCGCCAACCCCTTGCGCAGCGAGGCGAGCGCATCGACCTCGCCATGGACCAGGAACACGGCCTGCGCGCCGCGCGCCGCCGGCGTCGCCCACTCCAGCAGGCCGCTGCGATCGGCATGCCCCGAATACAGGTCGAGCGAGCGGATCCGCGCGCGCACCGCGACCTCCTCGCCATGGATGCGCACGCGGTCGGCGCCGCCGTGGATGACCTGGCCGAGCGTGCCGGGCGCCTGGTAGCCGACGAAAAGGACCGTCGACTGCGTGCGCCAGAGATTGTCCTTGAGGTGATGCTTGACCCGGCCGGCGTCGCACATGCCGGAACCGGCGATGATCACCGCGCCGGACTGGATCCGGCTGATCGCCTTGCTCTGCTCGACCGTCTCGACGATGTGCAGATTGGGACCCGCGAAGGCTGTCGCGGCGTCGCCGTCGAGCTCGAGTTCGCGGGCGTGGCGACGGAAGACATCGGTCGCCCGATGCGCGAGCGGCGAGTCGAGAAAGATGCGCACGGCGGGAATCTGGCGGCGTCGCGACAGCACGAGCAGGTCGTGGATCACTTCCTGGCTGCGCTCCACGGCGAAGGAAGGGATGACGAGATTGCCGCCCGCCGCCATGGCGTCGCGCACTTCCGACGCCAGCGCGGCGCGCCGCCCCGCCTCGTCGGCGGCCGGCCGGTCGCGGTCGCCATAGGTGGCCTCCAGAACCAGGACATCGACCGGGTCGAGCGGCGTCGGGTCGTGCGCCAGCGTCTTCGCGCGCGGCCCGATGTCGCCCGACACCGCGAGCCGCAGCGGCCGGTCCCCCGGCCGGCCGAAGATCTCCATCTCGAGCCAGGCGGCGCCGAGGATATGGCCCGCGTTGCGCAGCCGCGCACGCGCCCCGGGCACCGGCTCGAACCATGCGTCGCGCCCCACGGGCGACAGATGCTCCAGGCTGCGCTGGGCATCGGCGAGGGTGTAGAGCGGCAGCGTGTCCGGCTGGTCGCGCTTGCGGTTGCGCCGGTTCGCGCGTTCCGCCTCGCTTTCCTGGATTGCGGCCGCGTCGCTCAGCACCCAGTGCAGGAGGTCGCAGGTCGCCGCCGTCGCCCAGGCACGCCGTCTGAACCCGTCGCGCACCAGCTTGGGGAACAGCCCCGCATGATCGATATGCGCGTGGGTGAGTATGACCGCGTCGAGCGTGCCAGGGTCGACCGGCAGGGGCGCGTAGTTGAGCGCCTGGAGGGCTTTCGGCCCCTGGAACAGGCCGCAATCGATCAGCAGCGTGCCGCCCGGCGTGGCCAGATGCAGGCACGATCCGGTGACCGTGTTGGCCGCACCATGAAACGTCAGCACCAATTGCGGCGGGCCACCGGTGCCCGACCCGCCCTCGGCGCCGCTTCGCACCGGCGCTGGCGCTGGCCCGGCCATCAATTGAAGATCGACTGGTCGATCACGGCGCGGATCTGCTCCAGCAGCGCGCCGCGCTGACCGCCATCGTCGAACATCGCCGCATCGAGTTGGGCGGTGCCGATCCCGAAGATCTCGATCGACCCCGGACCGGCGGCCGCATACTCCAGCAGCACCGAGGCGCCGGCACCCGAACCGATCTGGATCTTGGTCGCGGCCGCAAGCCAGTCGAGCTTCGACTGACCGGAGGAAAGCAGGCCGGAGATGTCGATCACGTCTCCCTGCGCGAGCGAGAAATCCAGGATCTTGACCCCGGCTGCGGCATTACCGACCACGAACGCGTCCGCGCCCGCGCCGCCTGTCAGCTGGACGCGCGCGTCGAAGGCGAAGAGCGTGTCGTTACCGCCCTTGCCGTCGACGCGGCTGACGCCACCAGCCAGCGACGAAGCGCCGGCGCCGAGCAGGATATCCGGGCCGTCGTCGCCCGCCGCCAGACGCGACAGCAGCGGGCTTGGAAAGAATTGGGGATCGCTGCCGGCGATCTGCTGCACCGAGACCGCGGAGAGCGCGGCATCGTGCAGGCGGAACGCCGCGGCCTGCTCTGGCGTGGCGAAGTCGAAGGCGAGCGACGCGACCTTGATATCGGCCGTGGCGCTGCCGAAGCTGCCGGCCGCACCGAGTCCGATCGTGTCGGCCGCGAGCTGCAGCACCCCCGACACCGGGTTCACCGCCGCCCCGAAGGCCAGGACCTGGGTCGCCGCCACCGCGGCCGCCTGCACAGACTGGATCGTCGCGGCCGTATTGACGTCGACGGCCCAGGAAACGTCGAAGACGATATTGTTCAGCGGCACGGGGTCGCGCGCGCTCATGGTGACATCGACGGTCACGCTCGATCCGGCGACGACGGGATTGGAGAGGTAGAAAGGGACCTTGGCGGGCGCGATGGCCGTCTCGATGACATTGGCCTGCGAAGCCACATGGACGACCGCGGCGCCGATCACACGATTAT
>JBIKXN010000245.1:0-5867 GCA_044355765.1 Alphaproteobacteria bacterium | reverse complement strand
TCCCGAGCTTTCAGGACCGTATATCTCGACGATCCGGCCGCGCGGGAAGCCACCGATGCCGAGCGCGATGTCGAGCGACAGGGATCCCGTCGACACGACCTCGGCCGCATCGACCGCCTCGCGCTGACCGAGACGCATGATCGAGCCCTTGCCAAACGCACGCTCGATCTGCCCGAGCGCCGCATCGAGCGCCTTGGCGCGATCGGCCTGGCCGCGCTCGGACTGGTTCCGGTCATTCCGGTCGGACTGACGTTCCATCGCTTCCTTCTCGCCGTTTTCGCGGGCCGCCGCCCGCAATGGGGTCACGCTCATCGCCTGATCTCTCCTCATCTATCCTGTCCGACCGATTCGCGAAACGCGCCACGCGCGCTTACGCCACCGCGCAATGCCGTGCTACGCCCGCATGTATGCGCTTTGTTCCTGTCCTGGTACGGGGCGGCCCCCGACCTCTGGCGATCATCGTACATGTTTTGTTCTCTTTTGCAAGGGCTGCGATCGCGAAATCCGTCTCCAAACGCGCCGCTGGGTTTACAGCCCCCGTCAACGAAGTGTTAATCATTTCAAGTCTAGCCTTGCTCTATCGGACCCAAATAATGGACCGGAAATGCGGTGGGTCGCCCGAATGGTATCGTTTCGTAAACCTCGAGTTTCCCAACGCCCGGCGCGTCGGCGCCGCGTTCGGCGGTGATGCGTGTCGGCTGATCTGCACCGTTTCATGTCGTTCGCCTTCGCGGGAGCCGATCTCCTGCTCGAGGTCGACAACGAGTTCAAGATCACCTTCGCCCTCGGCGCCACCAAGGGCCTGACCCGCATCCCCGACGCCCAACTGCCCGGCAAGTCGCTCAACCAGATCGTCGCCGAGACCGACCAGACCTACATAGCCACCCTGCTCGGCAGCCTGAAGGCGGCGAGCCGCTGCGGTCCCGTGCTCGTCCGCCTTTCCGTGGCGCGCGAGGACGGCGCCCCGCGCGACGCGCTGCTCAATGCCTGCCGGCTGCCGACCTCTCCCGACAAGATCCATCTCACGCTGGGATCCGTGTCGCTGACGGGCGCCATGCATGCGGCGTCGCGTCGACGCGACGCGGAAAGCCAGTTGCTCGACGAGACCACCTTCACGGCCGCCGCGGCGCAGCTCGCCGAGGCCGCCCATGGTCTGCGCCGTCCGCTCGAACTGACTTTCCTGGACGTGCCGCAGCTGCAGCAACCCGACGAGACGATCACAAAGGACAAGGCGCAGTATCTGGTAACGCGCATCGGCTCGATGCTGCGCGCAGCATCGATCGACGGCGCGACCGCGGCGCGGCTGGGTCCGGGCCGTTTCGGGGTCGTCCACGACGCCAACCAGCCCAGCGACGAATTGCTGGCCCGGGTAGCGGAAGCGGCGACGCTACCGGACGGCCGCACCCTCAATGTCAACGGGTCGACGATCGAGATCGCGCGCTCGGAACTGCCGCCCGGTACCGCGATCCGCTCTATCCGCTATGTCGTCGAGCAGGTGACGAAGAACGGCGTCGACCCGGGCAAACCGTCCGACCTGCTCGAGGTCTTCAACACCATGGTGAAGAGCACCCTGACCCGGGTGCGCACATTCACCGACGCGGTACGCGATTCGCATTTCTCGCTCGTCTACCAGCCGATCGCCAATCTCGCGACCGGTCGCTACCATCATTTCGAGGTGCTGACGCGCTTCAAGCCCGACGAGAGCCCGCTGAGCCTGATCCAGTTCGCCGAGGAGGTCGGCGTGATCGAGCGGCTCGACCTCGCCGTCCTCACCCGCATGATCGACGCCCTCAAGGGCACGTCGCTCGACCGCCGTACGTCCTTCGCGGTCAACATATCCGGCCAGTCGCTCGGCAACGCCGTGTTCGTCAAATGCATGCTGGAACTGCTGCAGGCCAGCAAGACGCTGGCGCCGCGTCTGGCGATCGAGGTCACGGAAAGCGCGCGCCTGAAGAATCTCGAGGAGACCAACCGGGTGCTGCAGGACATCCGCTACGAGGGCTTCAAGGTCTCGCTCGACGATTTCGGCGCCGGGTCCGCCAGCTTCCAGTACCTCCAGGCCCTCACGGTGGACTTCGTCAAGATCGACGGCACCTATATCAAGCGCCTGGGTCGTTCGCAGAAGGACGACGCGATGATCCGCGGTCTGGTCCGCCTGTGCGAGGATCTGAATGTCGGGACCATCGCCGAGATGGTCGAGACCCGCGACCAGGTCGAACAACTGCGCGCCTTCGGCGTGCAATACGCGCAAGGCTATTACTTCGGCAAGCCGACGCCTGAACCGGCGGTGCCCTGGGACTTCGCCCAGAAGGAAATGCGCTTCGCCGGCAATTGACGGGGCCGCCCCCTCCCGTTCAGGCGATGACCTGCTTCACCTTGCCCGCCAGCTGCTCGAGCGTGAACGGCTTGGGCAGGAAATGGACGTCCGCGGCGCTGTCGAGGCGGTTGCGGAACGTCTCCTCGGCATAGCCGGATATGCAGACGATGCGCATGCCCGGCCTCAGGGCGCGCACCCGCTTGATCAGTTCGGTGCCGTCCATCTGCGGCATCACCACGTCGGTGACGAGCACGTCGATGTTCGGGTGCTCCTCGAACAGCGCGAGCGCGTCCTCGCCGGACTTGGCCTCCACCACCTTGTAGCCCTTGTTGCGCAGCGCACGGGAGGAGAAGAGACGGACCGCGTCCTCATCCTCCACCAGCATCACCGTGCCGGCACCGGTGGTGTCCGACCTCTTCGCCTCGGCGGCCGGTTCGGCGGGTCTGGGCAACTCGCCCTTCCAGCGCGGCAGAAGGATGCGGAACGCCGTCCCGCGCCCGACCTCGGAGTCCACCGCGACGAAGCCGCCAGTCTGCTTGACGATGCCGTAGACCGTCGAGAGGCCAAGCCCGGTGCCCGATCCCACCTCCTTGGTGGAGAAGAACGGTTCGAAGATCCGGCTCAGGTTCTCGGCCGGTATGCCGACCCCCGTGTCGCCCACCTCGATCAGGACATAGTCGCCCGCAGGCACTGTCTCCCCGCCGCGCTGCTCGGGCCGCTCGAACGCGACATTGGCTGTCCGGATGGTCAGCCGACCGCCCTTGGGCATCGCGTCGCGCGCGTTCACCGCCAGGTTGATGACGACCTGTTCGAACTGGCCCTGGTCGACCCGGACGAGGTGCAGGTCGCGCGCATGGCTCATCTGCAGCGCGATGTTCTCGCCGATCAGACGCCGCAGCAGGTGGGTGAGCTCGCTCAGCGGGTCGGTGATGTCGATGACCGTCGGCTTGAGGGTCTGCTGGCGCGAGAAGGCCAGCAGCTGGCGCACGAGATTGGCGGCCCGGTTCGCGTTCTGCTTTATCTGCATGATGTCCGCGAAGGACGGATCGCCCGGCCGGTGGCGAAGCAGCAGCAGGTCGCAGAAGCCGATCATCGCCGTCAGCAGATTGTTGAAATCATGCGCGACGCCGCCCGCAAGCTGGCCGACGGCCTGCATCTTCTGCGACTGGGCGAACTGGACCTCCAGGCGCTTCTGGTCGGTGACGTCGAGGAAATGCAGGACGACCTCGCCGCTCTGCGTGGCGCCCTGCTCGACGCGCGCCGCGTAGAGCGAGACCGCGGCCTCGCGACCGCCCTCGGCGACGAAGCGGGCCTCCAGCCCGGCCGTGGGGTCCTCGCCGCGCGCGATCCGGCGCAGGCGGCCCGCGATCTCGGCACGCTCGTCGGGGTGCAGGAACTCGGCGAGGTCGCGCCCGCGGATCGCCGCGCGTGACGATCCCGAAAGCCGGCAGAACGCCCCGTTGCAGGCGTCGATCCGGCCAGCGCCGTCGAGCCGCGCGATGGCGACCGGCGCCTCCTCGAACAGGCGCATGAATCCCTGCTCGGTGCGCGCGAGCGCCGCCGCCATGTCGCGCTCCGGTCCCAGATCGCGCACGACGGCCCTGACCGTCACGGCCCCGTCCGGCCCCGCGACGGCGCTCTGCGAGATGAACACCGGAACCGGACGCCCGTCCCTGCCGCGCAGCGTCGCCTCGCCCATCGCCCCACCGCCACCGATCGGATCGTGCGGCGGCGTGCCAGGCGGCGGCGCATCGAAGAGCGCCTCGTGCAGCCGACGCGGCGATGCATTCGTTCCGCCGCCGATCCAGCCGGAGAGCGTCGCGTTGGTGTACAAGAACCGGCCCTCGGCATCGACGGCGTAGAACCCCACGGGTGCGCGCTCGAGGAAATCGACGACCTTGGCCTGCTCCTCGGCGAGGACGCTCTCGATGCGCCGCTGCGCCGTCACGTCGTCGATCTCCCACGCGGTGAAGCCGGGTCGGGCCGCGAAGGGTCCTACGGCGACCTCCCACTGCCGCGCGTCGCCTCGACCGTCGCGCGCCGCCGCGGACACGCGCCGCAACGCGCCGGCGCGCGCGTCCTGCCAGATCGCCGGCAGCGCCCCGCGCATCGGATCCTCCGCCGCGAAGCGCGCGGCAAGCCAGTCGATGCCGGAAACAGCGGGCGCGCCGAACATGGTCGAAAAGGCGCGGTTGCTCCAGACGATCCGGCCGCCCGGGTCGAGCACCGCGCGCGCGCGCGCTTCGGTCTCGCCGACGAGCGCGAGCACGGCGTCGGCATGCGCGCCGCCTCGGCCGAGCAGACGCCGCAGCGCCAGCGCCGCGAGCGCGCCGCCCGCCAGCGCCCCTGCCGCGGCCGCCCAGCCAGGCCCCAGCAACTGCGCCGCCACGGCGCCGAGGGCGGGGAGCCCGCCCCCGATCGCGATCGCCGCGGCCAAGACCGCGCCGTCGCTTCGCCTGTCGCCCTTGTCCATCCCGGATCGATCCGCCGCTGCCCTGAATGGAGCGATTCTAGAACAGTTTCCGGCCGCACGGAATCGGAGAGGGATTCGGCGGCGGCGCGACATGTGAACAGAGCCGGCGACAGTCCTGTCCCCGCACGTGGTGAGGGAGCTTGGCGCGAGGCGCTGGCGGCGTGACGCACGGCGCCGGACCCGCGGCGTGGCCCCGGGTCAGACGGGACGCGCGCGCTGCGTTCCCGACCGCAGCCGCCAGACATAGCTTATGATCTCGGCGACCGCCTTGTAGTGCTCCGGCGCGATCGCACGGTCGATGTCGACGGTGGCGTGCAGCGCGCGCGCCAGCGGCGGGTTCTCGACGATCGGAACGCGGTTCTCCGTGGCGATCTCGCGGATGCGCAGGGCGACGCGGTCGGTCCCCTTCGCGACAAGGACCGGCGCGTCCATCGCGTCGCGATCGTATTTCAGGGCGACGGCGTAGTGGGTGGGATTGGTGATCACGACATCCGCCTTCGGCACCGCCGCCATCATGCGCCGGCGCGAGCGCTCCTGGCGGATCTGGCGCAGCTTGGCCTTCACCATCGGATCGCCTTCCTGCTCCTTGAACTCGTCGCGCAGTTCGGTGCGCGTCATGCGCAGGTCGCGCCGCAGCTTAAGGCGCTGATAGATGACGTCGGCGCCGGCGATGACCGCGGTCACCGCAACGGTGACGAACAGCAGCGTCAGCGCCAGATCCGACATCTCGGCCAGCGCTTGCGACGGGTCGCGCAGGACGAGCATCGGCAGGCTGGCGAAATGCGGCACCACGACGATCCAGAAGATCGTCCCCACCAGCGCCATCTTGAGCAGTCCCTTGACGAACTCGATCAGCGAGGCGCCGGAAAACAGGCGCGACAGCCCCTTGAGCGGCGACACCTTGCTGAACTGCGGCTTGAGCGCCTGCGGCGACATCATCCATCCGACCTGGACGAAGCCGGCGGCGATGGCCGCCGCCATCGCCGCGAGGACCACGGGACCTCCCGCCAGGGCGATCCACATCCCCACCTCGCCGGCCAGCGACTGCATCGCCGAAATCTCGAGATTGACAAGATG
>JBIKXN010000244.1:0-5883 GCA_044355765.1 Alphaproteobacteria bacterium | reverse complement strand
CGACCGGATCTGCGCGCTCGTCGACAGGATGGAGGTGTTCTCGGACAGCCGTCCGCCGCAGCGCGCGGCGGTCAACATCCACCAGGTGCTGGAGCATGTCCGGCGGATCGCGCAGAACGGCTTCGCACGCCATGTGCGATTCGTCGAAATCTACGACCCGTCGCTGCCGCCAGTGTTCGGCAATCGCGACCAGTTGGTCCAGGTATTCCTCAACCTGATCAAGAACGCGGCAGAGGCATGCCCCGAGACGGGCGGCGAGATCACCTTGTCGACCGCCTACCAGCACGGGATCCGCCTGGCCATGCCCGGCAGCGATGCCCCGATGACCCTGCCGCTGGTCGTCAGCGTGCAGGACAACGGCGACGGCATCCCCGAAGATCTCCGTCCGCACCTGTTCGACGCCTTCGTCACCACCAAGCTGAACGGGTCTGGCCTGGGTCTTGCTTTGGTGGCGAAGATAATCGGCGACCACACGGGTGTGATCGAGTTCGACAGCCAGCCGCGGCGGACAGTGTTCAGGGTGCGGCTGCCCATGTTCGTCGAACCCCGGACAACCGGGGCCGGTCGGGAGGCCTAGGGGATGACGGCGACGGGAACGATTTTGGTGGCGGACGACGACCGGGCGATCCGCACGGTGCTGACCCAGGCGCTGGGGCGGCTCGGCTACGATGTGCGGTCGACGGGCCACGCGGCGACGCTGTGGCGCTGGGTGGCGGACGGCGAGGGCGATCTGGTGATCACCGACGTGGTGATGCCGGACGAGAACGGGCTCGATCTGGTGCCGCGCATCCGCAAGCTCCGCCCGGAGCTGCGGGTGGTCGTGATGAGCGCGCAGAACACCCTGCTGACGGCGGTAAAGGCCACCGAGCGGGGCGCGTTCGAGTACCTGCCCAAGCCCTTCGATCTCAAGGAACTGATAGCGGTCGTTCAGCGCGCCCTGACCCAGCCGCAGGCCGGGGCAGTCGCCGCGCAGGCCGAAGAGCAGGGGCAGGAGAAGCTGCCGCTGATCGGTCGGTCGCCGGCCATGCAGGAGATCTATCGTGTCCTCGCGCGGCTGATGGGCACGGACCTGACGGTGATGATCGCCGGCGAGTCCGGGACGGGAAAGGAACTGGTCGCGCGCGCCCTGCACGACTACGGCAAGCGCCGGGGCGGCCCCTTCGTCGCGCTCAACATGGCGGCGATCCCGCGCGAGCTCATCGAAAGCGAGCTGTTCGGTCACGAGAAGGGCGCCTTCACGGGGGCCAACCAGCGTCATGCCGGCCGGTTCGAGCAGGCGCAGGGCGGGACGCTCTTCCTCGACGAGATCGGCGACATGCCGCTCGAGGCGCAGACGCGGCTGCTGCGCGTCCTCCAGGAGGGCGAGTACACGACGATCGGCGGGCGCCAGCGGCTGCGCGCCGACGTGCGCATCGTCGCCGCCACCCATCGCGACCTGCGCCAGCTCGTGCGCCAGGGGCTCTTCCGCGAGGATCTTTTCTATCGGCTCAACGTGGTGCCGATCCGGCTTCCTCCGCTGCGCGAGCGCAGCGAGGACATACCGGAACTGGTGAAGCATTTCCTGACGATCTGCGCGGGCGAGGGGCTGCCGGCGAAATCGCTCGATGCCGCCGCCCTGGAGCGGCTGAAGCGCCATCGCTGGCCCGGCAATGTTCGCGAACTCGAGAATCTCGTCCGGCGGCTTGCCGCGCTCTACACCCAGGAGACGATCGGGGTCGACGTCATCGAACAGGAGCTGACCGACGCCGCCGCGCCGCCGCAGGCGCCGGGGCCGGCCGAGCCGGTCGCCGAGGATTCGCTGGCCTCCGCGGTGGAGCGCCATTTGCGGGTGTATTTCGACGCCCATCAGCACGGGCTTCCCGCCGCCGGGCTGCATGACCGGGTCCTGCGGGAGATCGAGAAGCCTCTGATCCTGCTGACGCTGTCGGCGACACGGGGCAACCAGATCAAGGCCGCCCAGGTGCTGGGCATCAATCGCAACACGTTGCGCAAGAAGATCCGCGATCTCGACATCCAGGTCATGCGCGGCGTCGGTTGAGCCCCGGATCGCGCCTCGGGCGTGCACAGGGCGGCGGACGGCGCTAGACTTGGCCGTGTGAGCAACCCCGACCTCGCGAATCCGTCGCTCGGCGGCGAGGCCAGCCGCGTGGCCGGCTGGTCGACCCGACTGCGCAAGAAGCTCAGGCGTCCGATCGCCGGCAAGCTCGCGATGGGCCTGACCGTTGCCGCCACCGCCTCGGGGCTCGCGACCTATCTGCAGCTGTCGAGCGGCCAGATCTCGCAGCGGCCGGGCACGGTCCTGGTCCTGCTCTACGTCGATCTCGTGCTGCTGCTGCTGCTCGCCGTGCTGGTCGCCCGGCGTATCGTCCAGCTCTGGGCCGAGCGGCGCCGCGGCTCGGCTGGCGCCAAGCTCCATGTCCGCCTGGTGGTGCTGTTCTCGTCGCTTGCGGCGCTGCCGGCGATCGTGGTCGCCGGGTTCTCCGTGGTCTTCTTCGAGCTGGGCCTGCAGGCCTGGTTCAGCGACCGCGTGCGCTCGGCGCTCACCGAGTCGCTCGCGGTCGCGGAGGCCTATCTGGCGGAACACCGCAACGCGATCCGCGGCGACGCCGTCGCCATGGCGCTCGACCTGTCGCGCGAGGGTCCGATGCTGCGGCTGAACCAGCGCGCCCTGGCCCAGCTGCTCGGCGCCCAGGCGTCGCTGCGGGCCCTCGACGAGGCGGTGCTGTTCGAGCCGTCGGGCCGCGTCCTCGCCCGCTCGGGCCTGACGCTGTCGCTCGCCCTCGAGGTGATTCCCAACTGGGCGCTGGCCCGCGCCGACGCGGGCGACGTGGTTCTCATCGACCCGGATGTCAGGCCCAACGCGGCGATCCAGCGCGACCGGGTGCGGGTGCTGCTGCGGCTCACCAACCTCGACGGGATCTATCTGCTGGTCGGACGGCTGGTCGATGCGGACGTGGTCGCGCATGTCGAGCGGACACGCGCGGCGGTGTCCGCCTACGAGACCCTCGAGGGCCAGCGCTCGGGTCTGCAGATAACCTTCGCGATGGTGTTCATCGTCGTCGCGCTGCTCCTGCTCCTGGCGGCGATCCTGGTCGGACTGGTCTTCGCCAACCGGCTGATCGAACCCATCGGCGCGCTGATCGGCGCCGCCGAGAGGGTCAGCGCCGGAGACCTGTCGGCGCGGGTCGAGGAGGGGCGCGCCTCGGACGAACTCGGCACCCTCACCCGCGCCTTCAACCGCATGACCGGACAGATCGCCGCGCAACGCAGCGAACTGGTCGAGGCCAACCGCCAACTCGACGAACGGCGCCGCTTCACCGAGACCGTGCTGGCCGGCGTCTCTGCCGGCGTGATCGGGCTCGACGGCGAAGGCCGGATCAACCTGCCGAACCGTTCCGCGTCGGTCCTTCTGTCGACGGATCTCGACAGCCAGATCGGCCGTCGCCTCGAAGACGTCATCCCGGAATTCGGACCGCTGATCGCGGCGGCGCGCGGCGCGAACGGACGGATCGAGCGGCAGGAAGTGTCTGTGCAGCGTGATGGGCGGTCGCGCACGCTGCTGGCGGGCATCGGCTCCGAACGGCTGGACGGCGGCATCGAGGGCTTTGTCGTCACCTTCGACGACATCACGGCCCTGCAGACGGCGCAGCGTCAGGCGGCATGGGCGGACGTCGCACGGCGTATCGCCCACGAGATCAAGAATCCCCTGACCCCGATCCAGCTCGCCGCCGAGCGGCTGAAGCGCAAGTACATGGCCGAGGTGCGCAGCGATCCGGAGACTTTCCGCGCCTGCACCGAGACGATCGTTCGGCAGGTCGGCGACATCGGCCGCATGGTCGACGAGTTCTCGTCCTTCGCGCGCATGCCCTCGCCGGTGATGCGCGAGGAGGACCTGACCGAACTCGTGCGTCAGACGATATTCCTGCAGCGCCAGGCGCACCCGGACATCGTCTTCGACATCGCGGTCGATCCCGGCGACTGGCGGCTGTCGCTCGACCAGCGGCAGATCGGACAGGCGCTGACCAATCTGCTCCAGAATGCGATCGACGCCATCGCGGGCCGCGACGCGCCGGCGGATGGCGCCGTCCTGCCGCCGGGACGCATCGAGGTCCGCGTCGCGCCGGTCGGCGGTTGCCCGGCGGTCTCGGTCAGCGACAACGGACGCGGGCTGCCGCAGGCGCAACGCGAGCGGCTGACCGAGCCCTATGTCACGACACGCGCCAAGGGGACCGGTCTCGGGCTTGCGATCGTCAAGAAGATCATGGAAGACCACGCGGGCGAGTTGCGGCTGGAGGATGGTCCGGCAGGAGGCGCGCGCGTGACATTGGTGTTCGGGGCCGACCGGAAACCGGCGGTGCGGGCGAGGGTCGGCGATGGGACATGATGTTCTGATCGTCGACGACGAGGCGGATATCCGCCTGCTGATCGGCGGCATCCTCGAGGACGAAGGCTATGCGGTGCGCAGCGCCGCCGACACGACCCAGGCGCTCGCGGCCATCCGCGAGCGACGGCCGAGCCTTTGCGTCCTCGACGTCTGGCTTCAAGGCAGCGCCATGGACGGGCTGCAGCTGCTGGATCTCGTCGTGGCCGAGTATCCCGGAATGCCGGTGGTCATCATCAGCGGCCACGGCAACATCGAGACCGCGGTCGGCGCGATCAAGCGCGGCGCCTACGACTTCATCGAGAAGCCGTTCAAGTCGGACCGGCTGCTGCTGGTCGCGGCGCGCGCCATCGAGGCCGCCCGGCTGCGACGCGAGAACGAGGAGCTGCGTTCGCGTGTGGGCGATCCGCTCGAGCTGATCGGGGTTTCCGGCCCGATCTCGGCGATCCGCACCAGCATCGAGCGCGTGGCGCCGACCAACAGCCGGGTGCTCGTCACCGGGCCCGCCGGCGTCGGCAAGGAAGTCATCGCGCGGCAGATCCACGGGCGCTCGCGCCGCGCCGACGGTCCCTTCGTGGTCGTAAACTGCGCCAGCATGCGCCCCGAACGCGTCGAAATCGAGCTGTTCGGCCAGGACGGCGTCGACGGTCGGGGCGGGTTCTTCGAGCAGGCGCATGGCGGGACGCTGCTGTTCGACGAGGTCGCCGACATGCCCTTCGAGACCCAGGGCAAGATCGTGCGCGTGCTGCAGGAGCAGACCTTCGAGCGCGTCGGCGGCAGGGCGCGCGTGGCGGTCGACGTGCGCGTCATGTCGACGACCAGCCGCGACCTGCAGGCGGAGATAGCGAACGGCCGGTT
Organism: Alphaproteobacteria bacterium; assembly: GCA_044355765.1. Taxonomy (GTDB): domain Bacteria; phylum Pseudomonadota; class Alphaproteobacteria; order CACIAM-22H2; family CACIAM-22H2; genus CAIOSQ01. Next base: position 644 of record JBIKXN010000244.1, on the reverse strand, counting down.
CCGCGAGGATCTTTTCTACCGTCTGAACGTCGTCCAGGTGCGGGTCCCGGCGTTGCGCGAGCGTCGCGAGGATATCGCCGAGCTGGCACGCCACTTCATGGCGCGCAGCGCCATCTCCGGCGGGGCGCGCGGCTTCGGCGACGACGCGATCGCGGCGATGCAGGCCTATGACTGGCCCGGCAACGTGCGGCAGCTGCGCAACGTCGTCGAATGGCTGCAGATCATGGCCCCGGGCGAGGCGGCGACGCCGATCCGCGCGGACATGCTGCCGCCCGAGATCGGCGCGATCATGCCGGCGACCCTGCGCGGCGACCATTCGGCAGAGATCATGGCGCTGCCGCTGCGCGAGGCGCGCGAACTGTTCGAGCGGCAATACCTGCTGGCGCAGGTCACGCGTTTCGCCGGCAACATCTCGCGCACGGCGTCCTTCGTCGGCATGGAGCGCTCCGCGCTCCACCGCAAGCTGAAGATGCTGGGTGTGCACGGCACGGATCGCCCGTCACAACTCGATTCCTGAAGGAGGACCGGAAAGACCATGCAGGTCCTGATCTGCGGCGCAGGACGCGTCGGCCGCCATATCGCCCGCGTCCTGGCGCGGGAAGGCAACGAGGTAACGGTCATCGACCGCGATCCGGCGCTGGTCG
>JBIKXN010000243.1:0-5896 GCA_044355765.1 Alphaproteobacteria bacterium | reverse complement strand
TCCCGAGGGCACGGAGATGGTGATGCCGGGCGACAACATCGCGATGGAGGTGCACCTGATCGCGCCGATCGCGATGGACGAGGGCCTGCGCTTTGCCATCCGCGAGGGCGGCCGCACCGTCGGCGCTGGCGTCGTCGCGAAGATCATCGAGTGATAGGTCATTGCCGCCTGCGGCCTTCCGTCGGGGGACGACGCGGAGGCCGGCGGTCGGCGGAGAGAATGTGATGGTCAATCAGAACATCAGAATCCGGCTGAAGGCCTTCGATCACCGCGTGCTCGACCAGTCGACCAGCGAGATCGTCAACACGGCCAAGCGCACCGGCGCGCAGGTCCGCGGGCCGATCCCGCTGCCGACGCGCATCGAGCGCTTCACGGTCAACCGCAGTCCGCATGTCGACAAGAAGAGCCGCGAGCAGTTCGAGATCCGGACCCATCGGCGGCTGCTGGACATCGTCGATCCGACGCCACAGACCGTCGATGCCCTGATGAAACTCGACCTCGCCGCCGGCGTGGACGTCGAGATCAAGCTCTGAGGATCGCATCATGCCCAAGCGCTCCGGTATCATCGCGCGGAAACTCGGCATGACCCGTCTGTTCGCCGAGGACGGAAGCCACGTGCCCGTCACCGTGCTGCAGATGGACCAGTGCCAGGTCGTCTCGGTCCGTACCAAGGACAGGGACGGGTACACGGCCGTCCAGCTCGGGTCGGGCAAGGCCAAGGTGAAGAACGTCTCCAAGCCGGTCCGCGGCCACTATGCGAAGGCCAAGGTCGAGCCGAAGAAGAAGCTGGTCGAATTCCGGGTCAGCGACGACGCGGTCCTTGCGGTCGGCGCCGAGCTGTCCGCGTCGCATTTCGTCGCGGGCCAGTTCGTGGACGTCGCGGGAACTTCGATCGGCAAGGGTTTCGCTGGCGCGATGCGCCGCTGGAACTTCGCCGGCCTCGAGGCGTCGCACGGCGTGTCGATCAGCCACCGTTCGCACGGATCGACCGGCGGCCGTCAGGATCCGGGCCGTACATTCAAGAACAAGAAGATGGCCGGTCATTGGGGTGTCGATCGCGTCACCACCCAGAACCTGAAGGTCGTCGCAACCGACGCCGAAAAGGGCCTGATCATGGTGTGCGGCTCGGTTCCCGGCCCCGAAGGCGGCTGGGTCGAGATCACCGACGCCGTCAAGCGCAAGCTGCCCAAGGAGGCGCCGCTCCCGGCCGGCCTCAAGCAGGCTGCGGCCTGAACCGAGGAACGACGATGAAAGTCGCGGTCAAGACACTGGATAACACCGCCGCCGGCGAGATCGATCTCGCCGAGGGCGTCTTCGGTCTGCCGAAGCGCGCGGATCTGCTGGCGCGCGTCGTGCGCTGGCAGCTCGCCCGGCGTCAGCAGGGCACGCACGACACCAAGGAGATCGGCGAGATCTCGGGCGGCGGGCGCAAGCCCCGGCCGCAGAAAGGCTCCGGTCGTTCGCGTCACGGTTCGACCCGCAGCCCGCAATGGCGCAAGGGCGCGGTGATCTTCGGCCCGACCCCGCGGAGCCATGCGATCGATCTGCCCAGGAAGGTGCGTGCGCTGGGGCTGAAGACGGCCCTGTCGTGCAAGCTCTCGGAAGGCAAACTCGTGGTCCTCGACAACGCCGCGCTGGGCGTCGCCAAGACCAAGGAAGTCGCCGGACGTCTGCGTGCGTTGGGGTTGGCTTCGGCGCTGATCATCGACGGAGAGGCCGTGGACGCGAATTTCGCCCGGGCCGCGCGCAATCTGCCGGGCATCGACGTCCTGCCGCAGCAGGGCGCCAACGTTTACGACATCCTGCGCCGCGACGTGCTCGTGCTGACGCGCGCCGCGGTCGAAAAGCTGGAGGCGCGCCTCAAATGAGCACCGGCGACAAGAAGAAGCCCATCGCGAAGGAAAAGCTGTACGGCGTTCTCCTGGCGCCGCATGTCACCGAGAAGGCGACAGCCGGCTCCGCCTACAACCAGGTCAGCTTCAAGGTGGCGCGCGACGCCACCAAGCCCCAGGTGAAGGCGGCGGTCGAGCAGCTCTTCAACGTCAAGGTCCGCGCCGTGAACACGGTCGTGGTCAAGGGGAAGACGAAGCGGTTCCGCGGAATCGAGTCGCGCCGGTCGGACTGGAAGAAGGCGATCGTGACGCTCGCGGAAGGCTCCGCGATCGACGTCACGACCGGTATCTGAGTCGAGCGAGGCAGAGATGGCACTCAAGACATTCAAGCCGGTCACGCCGAGTTCGCGCGAGCTGGTACTCGTCGACCGGTCCGAGCTCTGGAAGGGCCGCCCGGTCAAGTCGCTGGTCGAGGGCAAGTCGTCGCTCGGCGGGCGCAACGCCCATGGCCACATCACCGTGCGTCACAAGGGTGGCGGTCACAAGAAGCTCTACCGCATCGTCGATTTCAAGCGGCGCAAGTTCGACGTCGAAGGTCGCGTGGAACGCCTCGAATACGATCCCAACCGCACGGCATGGCTGGCCCTCGTGAAATATTCGGACGGGGAGCATGCCTATATCCTGGCGCCGCAGCGCCTCGCGGTGGGCGACAGCGTCGTCGCGGGCGAGCGCGCCGACATCAAGCCGGGCAACGCGCTGCCGATCCGTAACATTCCGGTCGGTACGGTGATCCACAATGTCGAGCTGCAGCCCGGCAAGGGCGGCCAGCTCGCGCGCTCGGCCGGCACCTATGTCCAGCTGGTGGGCAAGGACCAGGGCTTCGCTTTGCTCAGGCTCGCCTCCGGCGAGACGCGCCGGGTGATGGCGGACTGCCTCGCGACCGTCGGCGCGGTGTCGAACCCCGATCACGCGAACCAGAATCTCGGTAAGGCAGGGCGCACCCGCTGGAAGGGCGTCCGCCCGACCGTGCGCGGAATCGCGATGAACCCGGTCGACCACCCCCATGGCGGCGGCGAAGGCCGGACCAAGGGTGGCCGTCATCCGGTCAGCCCCTGGGGCACGCCGACCAAGGGCTACAAGACGCGCAAGAACAAGCGGACCGATCATCTGATCGTTCGCCGCCGCAACGCGAAGTGAGGGGACCACCATGGGTCGCTCCGTATGGAAGGGTCCGTTCGTCGACGGATACCTGCTCAAGAAGGCAGAGAAGGTCCGCGCGGGCGGTCGCAACGAGATCATCAAGATCTGGTCGCGCCGGTCGACGATCGTGCCGCAGTTCATCGGCCTGACCTTCGGGGTCTATAACGGCCACAAGTTCCTGCCGGTCCTCGTCAACGAGAACATGGTCGGGCACAAGTTCGGCGAGTTCTCGCCCACGCGCAGCTTCCACGGCCATACCGCCGTCGGTGGCGGCGACAAGACCGCGAGGAAGGGCTGACCATGGGCAAGCAGTCTCGCCCCAGGGCGCTTCCTGAGAACGAAGTCCGCGCGATCGGGCGGACCATCCGCGTCAGCCCGCGCAAGCTCAACCTCGTCGCCGAGATGATCCGCGGCAAGAAGGCGTCCACGGCGCTCGCCGAACTGACCTTCTCGAAGCGCCGGATCGCCCAGACGGTGAAGAAGGTCCTGCAGGCGGCGATCGCCAACGCCGAGAACAACCACCAGCTGGACGTCGACCGCCTGGTCGTGTCCGAGGCGCATGTCGGCAAGTCGCTTACCATGCGCCGCTTCCATCCTCGCGGCCGCGGCCGGTCCGCGCCCGTGACCAAGTCCTTCAGCCATATCACGGTGGTCGTGCGCGAGACCGCCGAAGAGCCCGCCAAGGAGACCGCCTGATGGGTCAGAAAATCAATCCCCACGGTCTGCGCCTGGGCATCAACCGGACGTGGGACTCCCGCTGGTACGCGGACCGGGACTACGCAAAGCTCCTGCACGACGATCTCGCGCTCAAGAAGTACCTGACCGAGCGTCTGTCCCAGGCCGGGATCGCGCGGGTGGTCATCGAGCGGCCGGCGAAGAAGGCGCGCATCACGCTTCATTCGGCACGGCCTGGCGTCGTGATCGGCAAGAAGGGTGCGGACATCGAGAAGCTGCGTAGCGATCTGGCGAAGATGACGGGGAGCAAGGACGTCTCCCTGAACATCGTCGAGATCCGCAAGCCAGAGATCGACGCGCGCCTTGTCGCGCAGAACATCGCCGACCAGCTCGAGCGCCGCGTGGCCTTCCGCCGTGCGATGAAGCGGGCGGTCCAGTCGGCGATGCGTCTTGGCGCTCTCGGCATCCGCATCAACTGCTCGGGCCGTCTGGGCGGCGCGGAGATCGCGCGGCTCGAATGGTACCGCGAAGGGCGCGTGCCACTGCACACGCTGCGCGCCGATATCGATTTCGGGGTCGCGACCGCGAAGACCACCTACGGAACCTGCGGCGTAAAGGTTTGGGTGTTCCGCGGCGAGATCCTGGCCCACGATCCGATGGCGCTGGACAAGCGCGCCCAGGAACAACAGCCGGCGCGCTGATCGCGCCCGACGGGGAATAGACGACTATGCTCCAGCCAGCACGCACAAAGCACCGCAAGGCCTTCAAGGGCCGCATCCACGGCCTCGCCAAGGGCGGGACGCAGCTGAATTTCGGCGCGTTCGGTCTGAAGGCGCTCGAGCCGAACCGGATCACCGCGCGCGAGATCGAGGCGGCTCGCCGCACGATCACGCGCCATCTCAAGCGCGTTGGGCGCGTATGGATCCGCGTCTTCCCGGATGTCCCGGTATCCAAGAAGCCCGCCGAGGTCCGCATGGGCTCGGGCAAGGGCACGCCGGAGTTGTGGGTCTGTCGGGTGAAGCCCGGGCGTATCCTGTTCGAGATCGATGGCGTGCCGCGGCAGATCGCGCAGGAAGCCTTCGCCCTGGCGGCGGCCAAGCTGTCTATCCGAACGCGTCTCGTGACGCGCCTGGGCGAGGAGTGAGCGCCATGAAGATCGCCGATATCCGCGGCAAGACCGTCGACCAGCTGGGCGACGAGCTCGTGAGCCTGCGCAAGGAGCAGTTCAACCTGCGCTTCCAGCGCGCGAGCGGCCAACTCGAGAACGTGTCACGCATCCGCATCGTGCGGCGCGACATCGCCAAGATCATGACCGTGCTGGCCGAACGCCGGCGCAAATCGGCCTGACGCCGGAGGAACATCGCATGCCCCGCCGCGTACTCCAGGGAGTCGTGACCAGCGACGTGAACGAAAAGACCGTTACGGTCCTAGTCGAACGTCGCTTCATGCACCCCGTGTACAAGAAGTTCATCGTGCGCACGAAGAAGTACCTCGCGCATGACGAGTCCAACCAGGTCAAGTCCGGCCAGAACGTCAAGATCCGCGAGTGCCGTCCGATCTCCAAGCGCAAGCGCTGGGAAGTCGTGACCGACGAAGCGGCAACCGCCTGACCGGGGAGCGCGCCAATGATCCAGATGCGTTCAAACCTCGAGGTCGCCGACAATTCCGGCGCGCGCCGCGTCCAGTGCATCAAGGTGCTCGGCGGGTCGAAGCGCAAGACCGCGGCGATCGGGGACATCATCGTCGTCTCGATCAAGGAGGCGATCCCTCGCGGCAAGGTGAAGAAGGGTGACGTCCACAAGGCGGTCATCGTCCGCACCTCCAAGGAGCTGCGCCGCTTGGACGGCACGGCGATTCGTTTTGACCGCAACGCCGCGGTGCTGATCGACAAGGATGGCGAGCCGATCGGCACGCGCATCTTCGGGCCCGTGACGCGCGAGCTGCGCTCCAAGGGCTACATGAAGATCATCAGCCTGGCGCCGGAAGTTCTCTGAGTTCGGGTGACGATATGGCGAAAATCCGCAAGGACGACACCGTCGTGGTCATAACGGGCCGCGACAAGGGCAAGAGCGGCAAGGTGCTTAAGGTCCTGCCGCGCGAGGGACGCGTGATCGTCGAGGGCGTGAATGTCGCGAAGCGGCACACGCGCGGACGGCCGGGTCAGCCCGGCGGCATCGTCGAGAAGGAAC